>JAYTHM010000734.1:0-2189 GCA_043732645.1 Frankiales bacterium | reverse complement strand
GGATCATGGGCCCGACCAGGCTTGAGGTCGACAGCTGGTCCCCGTGCACGTTCACCGACTGCCCGACCCAGCCGACCGCACCGGCCAGCCCGAGCAGGCCGGTGAGCACCAGCCACTTCCCGAGCCGGTCCACCAGCGGAACCGCCACGCCACTGGCGACAAAGCCGGCCAGGCTGAACGGCAGGATGACCAGAGCCGCCTGCAGAGGCGTGAAGCCCAGTCCGATCTGGAGGTAGATGGTCAGGACCAGGAAGAACGCCGCGACCGCGCTGAAGAACGCGAAGACCGTGAGGACACCGGCGGAGTAGCTGCGTTGGAGCAGAAGCGACGGCGGCACGAGCGGCGACCGACCTGCCTGCTCCTCGCGGCGTTGCAGGACGGCGAACGCCACGAGCAACACGACCCCGAGGGTCATGATCGCCCAGATCCACCACGCCCAGTCCCGCGGCCGCCCTTCGATGAGGGCGAAGACCACGAGCAGCAACGCCGAGGAGATCAGCCCCACGCCCGTGGGGTCGAAGCGCACCGGCTCCGAGGATCGGGACTCCGGGATGCACCGGGTACCCAGCACGAGCAGCAACAGACCGACAGGCAGGTTGATGATGAAGATGCTCCGCCAGTCCAGCCCGCCCACGTCGTACGTGATGAGCAGGCCGCCGAACAGCGGTCCGGCGACCGCCGCCGCGCCGTTGACGGCACCGAAGACGCCAAGGACCCCGGCCCGCTCGCTCGGCGCAAACAGCACTTGGATGATTGAGAGCACCTGCGGGATCATCACCGCGGCAAACAGGCCCTGCACGAAGCGCGACAGAACCAAGATATCGGCGTTCGGGGCCAGGCCGGCGATCGCGGACGTCACCGTGAACCCAGCCACTCCGGCCAGGAAAACCTTCTTGCGGCCGAAGGCGTCGCCCATCCGGCCTGCGGTGATGAGGGCCACCGCGAACGACAGCACATAACCGGACACGATCCACTCCATCTGGGAGCTGGACGCGTGCAGGTTCTTGCGGATCGACGGCAAGCCGACGTTGACGATCGTGGTGTCGAGCAGGTCCATGAAGGTCGCCACGAGCAGCACCCCCACGGCCAGGGCTCTTCCGGCGGTCACGGTAGGCCCGTCTGCGGTCCTCGCGGTGAACGCCTCAATACTCACGCTTTAAGTCAACCAACAGATGCCGACGGAGCGCATATTGAAGGGTGGCCAGGTGCATGACCGCACCAGGCTGGAAACTCCCCACGGCGTGCGGACCCGCCTGGTCGAGCTCGACGGTGTTGTCATCGAAACGGCCTCAGTGCATCCGGAGGCCCGGTAGGGCTCTGATCTGCGGGTGTATCTCCGTTTCAAACGTTGGAGCGGAGAGGACCTCTGACGCGGTTTGCCGCGTCCGAGGTTGCCCGACACTGACCGGCCGATACGCGAGCCGGTCACGCATGCGTGTGATGTCCTGCCAAGGTGTCGTCCCACGCGTCCAGCCCTGACGAGGTAGCATCTGTGCTATATTTAATCCATGGACGAAGTAGGACTACGCGAGGTGCGTCAGAACGCGAGCGAACTGGTGCGACGCGCGCAGGCAGGAGAGCGCCTGACGATCACCGTTTCTGGGCGGCCCGCTGCCTCCCTCGGGCCCGTGGACGTCGCGACCTGGGTGTCCTGGGACACCGTGGCGGACGTCTTGACGGGCCCGGGCGACCCCCAGTGCCAAGCAGACCGGGACCGTCTTGACGGCTCACTTCGCGACCCGTGGGAGGCGTAGGTGGTCGAGCGAGGGCTGCTGGACACCAGCGTGCTCATCGCTGAAGACGTCAGCCCGCTCCCGGGACAGCTGGCCGTCAGCGTCATCAGCATCGCGGAGCTTCAGTACGGGGTGCTCGTAGCGACGTCAGCTGAGATCCGGGCCATCCGGCTCACGCGGCTGAGCAGACTGCAGCGGCGGTTCGATCCGCTTCCCGTCGATGATGCTGTGGCCGACAGTTATGGCCAGCTCGCAGCGCACGTTGCCGCTTCCGGCCGGCAGCCTCGGGTTCGCGTGATGGACCTGCTCATCGCCGCAACCGCCCACGTCCACGGAGCCGTGCTCTACACCCGCAACGCCGACGACTTCCGTGGCCTCGAGTCCTTCATCGCCGTCGCCACCGCGTGACAGCAGACACTCCCGATAACGGCAGCGATGCGTCGTTCTCCTCGCCGG
>JAYTHM010000733.1:0-7507 GCA_043732645.1 Frankiales bacterium | reverse complement strand
CCGCTCAGGACGGCCTGTACCTGGTCGACCCGGTGCACGCGACGATCACCTCTCACGAGTCCCTTGACCGCACCGTTCGGCTTGCCAGCGTGGTTCTCAACAAGGCTCCCGGTGAGCGCCTGGAGGCCAGCACGCCAGAGGTCCTTGCCGAGATCCTCGACAGAGCAGCGGTTCTCGTCGCCAACGACCTCGTCGGCATTGCCCGCAAAGCGCTGTCGGACACCGTCGAGTACGACAAGACCCGGGTGCAGTTCGGCAAGCCGGTTGGGTCGTTCCAGGCCATCAAGCACGACCTCGCCGACCTGCACCTGGGCATCACGATGGCCGAGCACGCCGCGACGTACGCCGCCCATGCGGCCGACGTCGATGCTCCCGACCGCCGGCTCGCCGCTTCCATCGCGAAGACCAAGGCCGGGGACATGGCCAACCTCTCGACCGCCGCGATGATCCAGTACCACGGTGGCATCGGCTACACGTGGGAGCACGACAGCCACTTCTACCTCAAGCGCGCCAAGCGCCTGGAGTACCAGTACGGGGACGCCTCCCAGCACCGCGAGCGCATCGCCGCTCTCCTGCTCGACGCATGACGGCCGCCTCCGGCCGCAAGGTCGCACTCATCACCGGGGGGGCGAGCGGCTTCGGCGCGGAGGTCGCCAAGCAGCTCGTCCGCCGGGGGGACCGGGTCGTCCTGCTCGACGTCAACGACACCGACGGGGTGGCCCTGGCCGGCGAGCTCGGCGGTCACTACCTGCACTGCGATGTCAGTGACTACGACCAGGTCCTCGCGACCACGGCCGCGGCTGAGCAGATCCACGGTCGCCTCGACCTGTTCTTCCTCAACGCTGGCATCTCCAGCGGCTTCACCTTCGGACCCGACTTCGACCTAGCCCGCTACCACCGCGCCAACGGCATCAACCTTGACGGCGTCGTGTACGGCGTACAAGCCGCCCTGCCTGCCCTTGCCCGACGAGGTGGCGGGTCGATCGTGTGCACGGCCTCGATGGCCGGCCTGACGGGCACACCCTTCGACCCGGTCTACGGCGCGAACAAGCACGCCATCGTCGGCCTGGTCCGCGCCCTCGGTCCGGCCCTGGCGCCGCAGAACGTCACAATCAACGCCTTCTGCCCCGGCTTCGCCGAGACCAAGATCATTGTTGACATTCGCTCCGTCCTGGACAGCAGCGGGGTCCCGATCATCCCAGTCGAAAAGGCCGGTGCCTCCGTGCTTGAGATCTTCAACAGCAGCGAGACCGGCCAGGCGTGGCTCCTGCAAGCCGGTCGGGACGTGATGCGCTACACATTCCGGGGCATCCCCGGACCGCTGTCCGACACCGGTGAAGCTGCGACCCCCCTCGACCCGGCGGGCATCACCGCCCCCTAACCCGCCCTAACCCCGCGCTCTGTCAAACGCGCAAATCAGTACAGAAATGCACACATCATCTCTCCAACCTGAATGAAATCACCCTTCCGGTCGAGCAAACGGCCCAACCCACCCACACTGACGTAGTGACCCTTGTTGACGAACGCCCTGCACCGTCGCCGTCAGACCCCCACCCCGAGACCTTCCAAGGTGGCCCCGGCCCGATCGCTAACACGCTGCTCTGGGCGATGCTCGCCGGCCCGTTCGTGGCCCTGGCTGTCGGGGTGGTCGCGGCAATCCGCTACGGCGTGGGTCCGAGCTGGCTCGACCTGACGCTGCTCGTCGTGCTCTATGCGGTCAGCGGCCACGGGATCACCGTCGGCTACCACCGCTACTTCACGCACGGCTCCTTCACGGCCCCCCGCTGGCTACGGGTGACTCTCGCGATCTGCGGCAGCCTGGCCGTCGAGGGCCCGGTCAACGAGTGGGTCGCGACCCACCGCCGCCATCACGCGCACGCCGACGAGGTGGGCGACCCGCACAGCCCCTGGCAGTTCGGTACGTCGAGCGTGGCCCTCCTGCGTGGGCTCTGGTGGGCGCACGTCGGCTGGTTCTGGTCCAAGGACGAGACCAACCGCAAGCGCTTCGTCCCGGACCTGCTCGCCGACCCTGACCTGGTGAGGATCTCCAAGGCGTTCCCCGCCCTGGCGGTCGCGAGCATCTTCGGCCCGGCCGTCCTCGGCGGCCTGATCACCTGGTCGTGGACCGGTGCGCTCACCGCGGGCCTATGGGCCGGCGCCATCCGGATGTGCCTGTTGCACCACGTCACCTGGTCCACCAACAGCATCTGCCACGTGTTCGGCAACCGGCCGTTCATGCAGCGCGGCAAGGCCACCAACTTCTGGCCGCTCGCGATCTTAAGCATGGGCGAGTCATGGCACAACCTCCACCACGCCGACCCGACAAGTGCCCGACACGGCGTCGACAAGGGCCAGCTCGACACCAGCGCCCGGCTCATCAAGCTCTTCGAGCTCGCCGGTTGGGCTTCCAAGGTCAAGTGGCCCGACGTGGCCCGCCTCGACCGCAAGCGTGCCGTCACGGCCTGACCCTCGCCCCCGTTAGGGACGGCGGGTCAAGGAGGCCGGCGACAGCTCACCGATGCAGGCATGGCCGGACAGGCCTAGCTGCAGATCGAAGTCGCCCAGGAAAGACCGCAGGACATGCTCCACGCCGGCCTGGCCGGCGAGCCCCAGCCCATAGACCCAGGGCCGCGCGAGCAGGACGGCGGCGGCACCCAGGGCGAGCGCCTTCACGGCGTCCGCGCCGGTGCGAAGGCCCGAGTCGAACAGGACCGGCAGGTCCCCGGCCGCCTCGACCACAGCGGGCAGCGAGTCGAGCGAGCCGACAGCACCGTCGACCTGCCGCCCACCGTGGTTGCTACAGACGATGCCCTGGACACCGGCGTCCGCTGCCCGCCGTACGTCGTCGGGGTGCTGGAGGCCCTTGAGCACGATGGGGAGAGTCGTCTGCGAGCGCAGCCAGTCCAGGTCGGTCCAGGTCAGCGCCGGATGGTTAAACATCCCGAGGAAATGCAGGACGGCCGCGTTCGGGTCCTCCTCCGGCGGCAGCGCCAGCCCCGCCCTGAACGCGGGGTCGCTGGTGTAGTTGGCGATACCTTCTCCCTGCAAGAACGGCAGGTATGCCGTGTCGAGGTCCCGTGGCCGCCACCCGAGCTGCCAGGTGTCGACCGTGACGACCAGCGCCTGGTAGCCGGCCTTGTCCGCCCGTGACACGAGGGACTGCGCGACGTCGGGGTCCTTGGGCCAGTAGAGCTGGTACCACCCGGGACTGCCGCCGAGCTCGGTCTGCACGTCCTCGAGCGTCGTCGACGACGCCGTGGACAGGACCATCGTGAGCCCCAGCGCGGCGGCCGCTCGGGCCACCGCCCGCTCCGCGTCCGGGTGCACGATCGACAGCACCCCGACCGGACCGAGCAGCACAGGCGCAGGCATCGACGTACCCAGCAGGCAGAGGGATAGGTCGCGCTCGGCGGGGATGCCGCGCAGCATCCGGGGCACGATCCGCCACCGGTCGAAGGCCTCCCGGTTGGCGCGCATCGTGTCCTCGGCACCGGCGCCACCGCTGACGTAGCCAACCGCGCCAGATGTCATGACCTGCTCGGCAGCGGCCTTCACCGCCCGCCAGTCGAAGGGCTGTGCTGGCTGCTCACCGAACAGGCCCTTGAGGTAGACGTCGTTCTGAAAACTCGCGTAAGACATGTGCGCACCGTCCCACATGCCGGTCGAGCGGGGGTGGAGGTGAGATCACCGAAGGTCTGCTGACATCCTCCGGACCCCAGTCCCACGCGAGAGCCAGGGCCGTCGCCTTAGTCCATCGCGAGGGTGAAGTAGTTCTCGTCTTCCTGGATGTAGTGCAGCGCAAGTACAGCGTGCAGTCCGTACAAGGTCGCGAGCAGGTCTTGGATCCGGTCGGGATCCACGCGCCCCTCGGCCTCCACCTGCGCCAGGTGGGTGTCGAGACGTCCACTGAGCCGCTCGATCTCGGCATGAACGCGGCTCATGGTGGCGGTCGACTCACTGCCCCCCAGCGTCTCGGCGAGCGCTGGGTAGAGCTCTCGCTCCTCGGCCCGCTCGTGGGGTAGGAGTCGCTCGGTGAGGGCCGTGTGGGCGGCAAGAAGGGCGACGAAAGCCTCCGGAGAGGCTCCCGTAGCGAGCTGGTCAGCGGCGGCCCGCAACAGCGGCAAAGTGTCACGCAGGACGTCGTGCTCTGCGGCGAAACGACGGAGCAGCACGCGGGTTGCCTGCGGCACCGCTACTGCGCCCAGGGAGCTGCCTCGAAGGGCGCGAAGGGCATTGAGGATGACCGCGACGTCGATCGCTTCCTGAAGCAGTGCTCCGCCGGCGGGTGGCAACCATCCGACAGCGGCCACCACCATCGCGGCAAGGGACATGAACATTCCCGCCATCGCACTCTGAACAGCGATCCGACGCGCTCGGCGCGCGATCTCCATGGCGTCAGCGACCCGGTCGAGGCGATCGGTCGTGAGCACGATGTCGGAGGCTTCGGAGCTGGCGGTGGCACCACGCGCACCCATGGCGATACCGACGGATGCGGCAGCGAGGGCGGGTGCGTCGTTGATGCCGTCCCCCACCATCACGGTGACCGCCAATTCCTGCTCGACGCGCACCGCAGTGACCTTGCTAGTGGGCGTCTGCTCGGCCAGCACCTGGTCGAGCCCCAGCACAGTGCCGACCTCTTGGGCGGGTTCCGGTCGGTCCCCCGTCAGAAGGACCAGCCGCTGAACCCCCGCTGCGCGGAGCCGCCGGACGGTTCGACTGGCATCCTGCCGGATCGGGTCCCTGAGCAGGACCGCACCGGCGAGCTCACCGTCCACGACGACCCACGAGACGGTCGAGCCGTTCAGGACTGCCCGGCTGATGACCTGCCGCATCCACGCTGGGTCCTCCGGGAGCGGGGTCTGCTTCCCGACCTCGATCCTCCGGCCGTCGACGGTCGCTGCCACACCTCGTCCGGGCGTCTCCACCACGTCGGTCGGAATAACCAGCAGGAGCTCTTGCGATCGAGCTTCAGCGACGATCGCCTCCGCGAGCACGTGGGGCGAGAGCTGGTCCACCGAGGCCGCAAGTCGCATCACCTCATCGGGTTGCCAGCCCGGCGCGACGGCGGTCTCGACCACTGCCGGCCGGCCGGCCGTGAGAGTTCCGGTCTTGTCCATCACCAAGGTCTGGGCACGGCCGAGGGTCTCCAGAGCAGCACCGCTGCGGATAACCACTCCGATACGTGAGGCGCGTGACAACCCTGACACGATGGCTACCGGTGCAGCCAAGAGCAACGGGCATGGTGTCGCCACCACCAGGACAGCGACGGCCCGGACCGCTGAGCCGCTGATGAGCCAGGCCAGTCCGGCGACAGCCAGGGACAGCGGCAGGAACCAGGCCGCGTAGCGGTCGGCGAGGCGGATCACCGGGGCATTCCCCGCCCCGGCATCCCGGACAAGGGCGATGATCCCGGCGTAGGTGCTGTCTGCCGCCGTCGCCGTGGCACGCAGATCGAAGTTACCGCCGGCGTTGACGACACCGCTGCGCACCGTCCCACCTGGCGCGTGCTCGACAAGCCCGGACTCCCCCGTAAGGGCCGACTCGTCGAGCACCGCCAGAGTGCCTTCGACGCAGCCGTCGACGGGGACCACCTCGCCAGGACCCACCATCAGCAGGTCCCCGATCGTGACCTCCTGGAGGCGCACCTCCCGTACCTGCGATCCTTCACGTCTCCTGGCTCTTTGTGGGGCGCGTTCGAGCAACGCCCGAAGATCGCTGGAGGCACGTCGCTCAGCTGCCGCGTCCAAGGTCCGCCCGGTTGCCAGCATCACCGCGATCAAGGACCCAGCGAGGTACTCACCCACGGCCAGGGTGCCGAGCAGGGCGAGCACCGCGATGAGGTCCACACCGGCTCTCCGGTGACGAAGGGCCACCAGCACCCACCCGATCGCGGGCACCACCGCAACGGTCGTCCCTGTGATCCAGCAAACGGCTGCCAGGTCAGTGGCATCCAACAGCCATGCTGCTGCACCGACCACAAGGGCAGCGACCGTGATCAGGAGCATCATCGGCTGTAGCAACCGACGTCCGCCTCTTTTGTTCACCATGAAACGACGGTGCCGCGTCAGAGTCCGGTGGCCAAGGGTCCAAGGTCCCTCTCGGAGGGTGTCATCATGCGCACCACGAGCCTGATGGCTCGGTGCGTGAGCTCGACGAAGACAGCCCCCGCAGCGCCGATCGCGCCGGCGATCAGGAGCCGCAGTGGCGAGATCTCGAGCAGGAACACGTCGTGCCCGAGAGCGGGGACGGCAACGACGATGGCGACGAGTCCGGCCATGGCAGCTACCAACGCGAGCTTCCAGCCCGTGAGGGGGCGGGCCAGGACCAGCAGGGTCCACAGGGAGACGACCAGGACGATCAGCGTCGCGGTCGTCCGTGCCTCGGCCACGTCCGAGCCTGGCTGGAGCACCCGGGTCGCCGCGTAGCCGAGGTAGGCGCAGGCGCCGGTGACCATCCCGACCGGGACGGCGAAGCGAAGCACCCGGTGCAGGAAGCCGGGTACGTAGCGGCGGGAGTTCGGACCGAGCGCCAGGGCGAACGCAGGGATCCCGATCGTGACCGCCGAGATCAGCGTCAGCTGGATGGGAGCCAGGGGGTAGGCGGTGCCGGTGAAGGCGACAATGACCGCGAGCACCATCGCGTAGGTGCTCTTGACGAGGAACAGGCTTCCGGCCCGCTCGATGTTCGCCATCACCCGCCGCCCTTCAGCGACGACGTCCGGCAGGTGTGCGAAGCGCCCGTCGAGCAGGACGATCTGCGCCACGGCGCGGGTGGCCGCAGTCCCGTTGCCCATCGCCACACCGATGTCGGCATCCTTCAGGGCGAGCGCGTCGTTGACGCCGTCGCCGGTCATGGCCACCACGTGCCCGCGGCTCTGCAGAGCGAGGACGAACGCGCGCTTCTGGTGCGGTGTCACCCGACCAAAGGCGCTGCTGGCTTCCACAGCGTCGGCGAGCAGCTCCTGGTCGTCAGGGAGCGCACGCGCATCGACCGCGTCGGCAGCCCTGCTGACTCCCGGCACCTGAAGGGCAGCGGCCACCGCTCCCACGGTAAGCGGGTTGTCCCCCGAGATGATCTTCAGGGCAACGCCCTGCTCGGTGAAGTAGCGCAGCGTCTGCGCTGCATCCTCCCGCACTCGTTCCCCCAGGACGACCAGGGCGACGGGCCGCACATCGACCGGCAGCGAAGTCCCGCCGTCGACCGTCTCGTCGGTGTCCGCCAGCAGCAGCACCCGGGAGCCTTCGGCAGCCACCGCGTCAGCCCGCGTCCGAGCCTCGACCTGGTGGGCGGTCATAGGACGGTGCAGCACCATCTCGGGGGCACCGAGCAGCCAGGTGCCATGACCGTTGGTCTCGACCGCGGACCACTTGCGGGCGGATGAGAAGGGCACACCGCCGCCCTGCACCCAGCTCGTCGCCGGAAACTCCTCGACCAGCGCGGCGGCAGTGGCGTTGGTGGCATCGGAGGTGTGCGCAAAGACTCCGAGGGCGGCCCGAGCCTCCCCTTC
>JAYTHM010000732.1:0-2189 GCA_043732645.1 Frankiales bacterium | reverse complement strand
GGAACTCGATGACCACCTTGCGGGCCGCTCCGAGATAGACCACCTCGGTGACTGTCGCCTCGAGGACGTTGTGCGTGGGCTCGGCGATCTCGCCTTCGGTGAGGACGTGGATCCGCTCGGGGCGGACCACCACCGCGCCGGAGTGCCCGGGCTCAACTCCAGTTGCTCCGGTCCGCAAGGCCACCTCGTAGTGCTTGCCCTTGAGGGTGCGCGCGTCCGTGCTCACGGTGCCGCGGAGCACGTTCGAGTCGCCGAGGAACTCCGCGACGAACACCGTCAGCGGGCTCTCATAGAGCTCATCGGGGGTGCCGACCTGCTCGATACCGCCATCGTTGAACACGGCGATACGGTCCGAGAGTGCCAGCGCCTCCTCCTGGTCGTGGGTGACGTAGACGAACGTCAGGCCGAGCTCGCGGTGCAGCCTGGTGATCTCTGACTGGAGCTGCTCCCGAAGGTGCTTGTCGAGCGCCCCCAGTGGTTCGTCCATGAGCAGGACGCGCGGGTTATAGACGACGCTGCGAGCCACCGCGACCCGCTGCTGCTGGCCTCCGGAGAGATGGCGCGGCAGTCGGGCTGAGTAGTCCTCAAGGTGCACGCTGACCAGCGCGGCCTTGACCCGGCGCTCGATCTCGTCCCTGGACAGCTTGCGCTGCTCGAGCGGGAAGGCCACGTTCTGGGCGGCCGTCATGTGCGGGAAGAGCGCGTAGTGCTGGAACACCATGCCGATGTCACGCTTATGGGCCGGCATCCGGGCAACATCCTCGGAGTCGATCAGTATCTCCCCCGAGGTCACCGACACGAAGCCGGCGATCATGTTCAACGTGGTGGTCTTGCCGGAGCCGCTGGGTCCCAGGAACGTCATGAACTCCCCGGGCGCAATGTCGAGGTTGACTTCACGAACAGCAGGGGTCGGCATACCCGCGTACTGCTTGACCAGGTTGCGCAAGCTCAGGGCGACCCCACGGCCGGTTGGGAGGCCTCTACCGGATGTGCTGGCCGGTGCCGCACCATGGCCGTCGGTCCCGTCGGTGCTGGGCGGTTGGGTCCCGGTCATCTCAGTCCTGTTCGTCTCAGACTCGGTATGGGTCGGTCGGTGCATCGGCTCAGACACGCTCGCGCCTTCGGATGAGCTGGGGGAGCAGGATGAGCAGCGTCGTCACCACGAGGATGAGGGTGGACGCGGCCGCAATGGTGGGATCGGTCTCGGAGGTCACGGACGTGTACATCCGCACCGGCAGGGTGCGCATCTGCGGGCTTTGGATGTACAGGGCAACGACGACCTCGTCGAAGGAGGTGACGAAGGCGAACACAGCGCCGGATAGCACGCCCGGCAGCACCAGGGGCAGGGTCACCCGGCGCAGGCGGGTCAGCGGACCTGCCCCCAGGCTCGCTGCGGCGAGCTCGAGCCGATCGTCGAAAGTCTGCAGGGCTGAGCTGACCGTCACGACGACGAACGGCAGGGCCAGCACCGTGTGTGCCAGGAGGAAGCCGGTGAACGTGCCGACCAGCTGCCAGCGCAGGAAGGTGCCGAAGGTGGCAACAGCGACGACGATCACGGGGACGATCATCGGGGCGAGCAGCAGACCGTTGACGAACGACTTGCCGGGGAACCGGCCACGCACCAGTGCCACGGCGGCCGCTGTGCCCAGGAGCGTGGCGAGCAGCATGACCGCTACTCCCAGCCTCAGCGAGGCGAAGAGCGCGTCACGCCACTCCGGGTTGGTCAGGAAGTCCTGGTAGTAGCGCAGCGACCAGCCCTTGGGGGGGAAGTCGAAGCTGGCGCGATCGGTGAAGCTCAGCGGGATGACGATCAGCGTGGGAGTGACCAGGTAGAAGGCCACGAGCGCGACCATGACCTTCGTGAACCAGGACAGGCGGCGATCCGAGTCGAGCATCTACTCCTCCGCTCCCGTCGACCCGAGGGCCTCGGAGGGCTTGACAACCCGGGACATGAGCCCGAGCAGCACGAGGGTGACCAGGATGAGCACTGCGGACAGGGCGCCAGCGGAACCGAAGTCCAGGAGTCGGTCGATCTTGGTGGCGATGAGCTGGGAGATCATGGCCTGCTGCGGCGACCCCAGGATCTGAGGCGTGATGTAGAAGCCGAGCGACATGATGGACACGAGGGTGGCGCCGGCGACCACTCCGGGCATGGACAGCGGAAGGTAGATCCTGCGGAAGGCCACCCG
>JAYTHM010000731.1:0-2190 GCA_043732645.1 Frankiales bacterium | reverse complement strand
CCGAAACGGCGATGTTCGAGGTGACGAAGAGATGCATCGACAGGTAATAAAGCGGGGGGTAGAAACCGCGAAGGTTCACTCTATTCGTGGCGACCAAGCCGTTCTGTGTGTTGTGAGGACCTGTGCCCAGACAGGCAGCGCTCAGCTCACCTTTGCCTGCGAAGCATCGTCCCTTTATCAGTGCCCCTGGGACGGCACGTTTGCCTTGATCTGAAACGGCTTGGCACTCATGAGCGACATTGCCCGTGGCACACCAAGTGCTCGCAAGGTGAAAGTCGTCGTCCGGGCTGGATCCCACGGGCGAGGCAAACGCCCAAGACGTCAGGGCGACAGCTGCGAGGAGGGGAGCAAGTGCCATGAACTTGAACCTGAACCGGCGGCTGCGCACCGCATTCATCCAAGTCACCGTGCGAGCCTATCTTGGCTGCCGACCTCCAGCCGACAGGCGGATACGCGCACCGGCCCTCACGGTTAGACTGCCGGGGCCGCAGGGACGGGTTACCCAGATCCCATCGCTGAGCCCCACGTAAGGACGATGACTGATGACCTCAAGAGGCGGAGCTGGCGTACCTCAGCTCGGGACCAACGCCAACGACTACTCCAACTGCTACTACGCCAGCCACCTGGGCGGCGAGGAGGAGTACAGCTGGGACAGCCCGTCCTGGCAGGCGTTCTTCATCAGCGTGTCCGATCAGATCATCGCCATCACCGGCCCGGCCAGGGTTTTGGATGTCGGCTGCGCCAAGGGGCTGCTCGTGCAGGCTCTGGTGGGTCGAGGTGTCGACGCCTTCGGCTTCGACATCTCCCACACGGCGATATCCGGGGCCACCCAGGAGATAGGCAAACGCCTGAGTGTGGCCACGGCCGTTGACCCCATTGCCGGCAGGTATGACCTGATCACGTGCGTCGAGGTGGTCGAGCACATGTCCCCTGAGGATGCGAACCGGGCTGTTGCCAACATGTGCGCCGCCACGGACCTGGTGCTCTTCTCATCAGGGCCCGGCGACTTCGCGGAACCGACCCACGTCAATGTGCGGCCCCCCGCCGACTGGGCTGCCATGTTCGCCGAGCACAGCTTCTTCCGCCGGACCGATGTCGACCTTGGGTTTCTGACACCGTGGGCGGTCCTGTTCGAGCGCGTGGATCTGGACGTCCGCGCCGTGACGCACCGCTACGAGACCTACGCCTACCCGCTCAGGATCGAGGTGGTCGAGAAGCGCGCCGCGCTGCTCGAGGCGCACCGGACGATCAGCGAGCTGCACGAGTCCGGACATCGACCCGGTGGAGCAGCGGACCCTGAGGTCGACCCGGCAGCGACCGAGGCGACATACACGGTGGACTGGGGAGAGCCTGCGGACGAGCCGGAAGCCGCGTTGGCCCAGAATGCCGCCCTTCGCCAGGAGAACCTCGAGCTGCACCATCGCCTGCTGGCGAGCCGCGACCACGCCATCGGTGCCGAGGCGCTGGCGGCGTCGGCCAACACCAAGCGGGCAGCGGCCGAGAACGCAGCCGCGAGAGCGCAGGGGGGGCTGAACGACTTCGTGCTCGCCGCGGGCGCGAGGACCGAGGCCCTCGAGATCGAGAACGCCTCGGTGAGGACCGAGGTGGAACATCTCACCGAGGCGATGCGCGAGATCAAGACCTCCCGCCGCTGGCGGGTGGGAGGGTGGGTTGCCCAGCCCGCAACGTTCGCCAGGCGCATGGCCGGACGGCGATGACCGGTCCGCTCTTCTCGATCATCACGCCCGTGTATGAGCCTCCCGTGGACGTGCTCCGCGCGACCATCGACTCCGTCACGGCTCAGGACTGCCCGGACTGGGAGTGGGTGGTCGTGGACGACTGCTCACCCTCCGAGTCGATCCGGGAGCTCCTCGGGGCCGCCGCCAGAGAGGACTCGCGGATCCGAGTCATCCAGCGCGCTGAGAACGGCCACATCGTCGCCGCGTCCAATGACGCCCTGCACGCTGCCCACGGCGAGTTCGTCGTCCTGCTGGACCACGATGACCTGCTGACACATGACGCTCTCAGCCGCGTCGCCGCCGTCATCGACGAGCATGAGGACGTCGACTACATCTACTCCGACGAGGACAAGGTCGACGACAGCGGCAACCTGTTCCACCGGTTCCACAAGCCTGACTGGTCCCCGGAGCGGCTGCGTGGCCAGATGTACTGCGGGCACCTCTCGGTCAT
>JAYTHM010000730.1:0-7523 GCA_043732645.1 Frankiales bacterium | reverse complement strand
ACAGCCGACTGATGTCGGGGTTCGGCCGCCGCTCACTGTTCCTTCTGTTGGCCAGTCTCGCCCTGCTGGCCTACGCCCTCACGAACTACCGGGGCCACCAGCGGGCCCTGCGCGGGGCCGCCGAAACCGATTCCCTCACAGGCCTGCCGAACCGGTTCCTGTTCCAGGACGTCCTCGCCACCCGCCTACGTCGCTCGAGCCGAAGCCGGGAGCCGTTCGCCCTGCTGCTTATGGACCTGGTCCGGTTCAAGGACGTCAACGACACGCTCGGGCACTTGCAGGGCGACCGGTTGCTCGTGGAGATCGGCCACCGCTTGCAGCAGGCCCTGCGGGATGTCGACCTGGTGGCCCGCCTCGGGGGGGACGAGTTCGCCGTACTGCTGTCTGGGGACGGCGCGGTTGCGACCGGCGTTGCCGAGCGCGTCCTGGAGGCGCTCGGCGAACCCATCGTGCTGTCCGGTGGCCCCGTCGCGCCGAGCGTCAGCATCGGCATCGCCGTCTACCCCGGCGACGCCACTGCGCCAGAGGAGCTGCTCCGCCTGGCCGACATCGCGATGTACGACGCGAAGCGAGCGCAGGTGCCCTACCGCAGGTACGTCGAGCAGAGCAGCATCGACGGAGCTCGTCGGCTGGCGCTGCTCAACGGGCTGCGCTCGGCCGTCGACAGCAACCACCTGACCGTTGCCTACCAACCGCTACTCGACCTCGCGACCGACCGCGTCGTGGTCGTGGAGGCCCTGGCCCGCTGGCACCACGACACGCTGGGTGCCGTCCCGCCGGACGAGTTTATCCCGATGGCCGAGGAGCACGGGCTCATCGACGGCCTGACCACGGTGATCTTGCACCAGTCGCTCAGGAGCTGCGCCGAGTGGCTCGCCGGTGGCCTCGATGTCAGCGTCGCCGTCAACATCTCAGCCCGCAGCCTCAGTGGCGACGGCCTGGTGCCCGCAGTGAGCCGGCTGCTTATGCTGCACGGCGTCCCCGCGCACCGGTTGCGGCTGGAGCTCACCGAGACAGCTGTCATGGCCGACCCGCAGGGTGCTCTGCGGACCCTGACCGAGCTGCACGCGATGGGCGTACGGCTGTCGATCGACGACTACGGCACCGGCTACTCCTCGCTGGCCTACCTCCACCGGTTGCCCGTCGACGAGATCAAGATCGATCGCACGTTCATCTCGGGGCTCGTCACGGGCGTCTCCGACGGCCACATCGTGCGCTCCACGATCGAGCTGGCCCACAGCCTCGGGCTGACTGTCGTGGCAGAGGGCATCGAGGACGATGCGACCCTCGAGGCGCTCCGAGCGCTGGGCTGCGACCGCGGCCAGGGCTACTACCTAGCCCGCCCGATGGAGGGGTCAGCCATCCCCGAGCACCTTCGCAAGGCCCTCCACGTCCGCTGAGCCCAGCCCGCCGAACGGCGCCCCGAAGGGCGCTGTTCGCGGTGGCGGAGGATCGGGGATTTGAACCCCGGATGGGCTTGAGACCCAAACCGCATTAGCAGTGCGGCGCCATAGACCGGGCTAGGCGAATCCTCCTGGCAGACCCGCAGGTCTGACGAGCGAGAAGCATAACGGCTCACGCCACCTCGTTGCGTCCTAGGCCTCACGCTCACCCTCGGGCCACTTCCTAGGACGCAAGCAGGTCCGGGGGGACGTCGCAGGGCGAGCCCTACGAGCGGCTCAGGCCGGTACGCCGAAAGCTGCGGTGGTGCCTTCCTCCGCTCCGGGCGCGCTGCGGCTATGCGCCGTCTGAACCTGTGGCAGCCGCTCCTGCAGCGGCTCGAAGCGCTGTTCCGGAGCGGTGCGGACGGGGTAGGCGACGAACACCTCCCCCCGCAGCCGCAGGCCGCACAGGGACAGCGGCAGCCCGACGACCAGTGCCCCGGCGACGGCGTCGAGCAGATAGTGGTTGGCGGTCGCAACCACCACGAACGTCGTTGCGACCGGGTATCGCCAGGCCAGGTGCCGCCAGCGGGTGCGCAGGCCGGTGACGAGGGCGACCGCGCACCACACCGCCCATCCCACATGCAGGCTGGGCATCGCGGCCAGGTCGTTGATGAAGCCCTCGACCCCGTGGCCGGAGGCCCAAGCCACCGGGTGGTCCAGGACGGTGTCGACCGCGCCTGGCACGGCGAACCGGGGCGGGGCCAGCGGCCAGGTCGCGTAGACCACCAGGGCCAGGACGGTCGAGATGACCAGGGCGCTGCGCAGCGGCGCGTAGGCGCGCGCGTCGACGCCACAGCCAAGCCAGGACGAGCGGCGTGACGATGAAGTGCAGGCTCGCGTAGTAATACGCCGACAAGATGCCGAGCCCGCGTGAGCGGTGATGAATTCGTTGATGCGCAGTTCGTGGAACAGCCCGAAGGCCTGCTCGAGAGAGCGGACCTCGTCGGCGTGACTGAACGACACCACGACCCGGTGCGGAGCGAGGACCCGGGTGATGGCATGGAGGGCGTAGCCGATGGCGATCGAGACGACCTCGACGTGCGCAGGGAGACGGCGCCAGGACAGTCGGGCGGCGACGGCGTTCAACCAACCTCCTCGCATTGCCGGTCCCACGAAAGCTTCCACAGACTGCTGTCAGGTAATCACATGCTTGTAACAACAAACGACAGGTACGTCGGTCGGCCGACTTCGAGTCGGGCGAGTTGCGTCCGGTGGTCACTCCCGGGCAGCTCCAGAACCTGGGTGGACCGGACGTCGATGTGCCGGTCGACGAGCACATGGTCCAGGTGCAGCAGCGCCGGCCAGCCCAGCGGCGACCAGGTGAACGACAGTCCCTACCCTGCTTGCTCGGCGGCGTCCCGGAACCGGCCGCCGAGCAGGGCGCGGAGCTTGGCTGTTGCCCGCGCTGCCGTTGAAGTCGCACGCGACCACCGTCGGGGTGGCCGGCCGGGTGGGCAGCTTGATGACGGCGCCCGGGGGCTGGAAGCGCAGCGTGAAGTCGGGCAGCAGGTCGATGGGGCAGCGCATCCACAGCCCGCACCCGTCGGCATCCCCGAACGGCCGCGGTACGACGAGCAACGGCACCGTCACGTCGGCCACCACGAGAAGCGGTCGTCCGTGGTCGCCGGGTCACCCGCTGATCCCGGCAGGCCCGTGCCTTCACGAGAACGCGTTACAGTTTTGCGCCCTGTTCCCCTTGCGGAAGGTCCACCCGTGTCGCAGCGCTTCGTCGACAAGACCGCCCTCGTCACCGGTGCCGCCCGCGGCCAGGGCCGCGCTCACGCGATCCGCCTGGCCCAGGAGGGCACTGACGTTATCGTCCTCGACATCTGCCAGACGCTGCCCACCACCGGATACGAAGGGCCCACTGTCGAGGACCTGGACGAGACGGTGCGGCTGGTCGAGAAGGAGGGCCGGCGGGCCCTGGCTTACGTCGTCGACCTGCGCGACTTCGCCGCCGTACAGGCTGCTGTCGACGACGGGGTCGCGCAGCTCGGCGGTCTCGACGTGGTCGTAGCCAACGCCGGCATCTGCACCGGCTCACGGTTCGTCGACATCAGCCTCCAGCAGTGGGACGAGACGATCGGGGTGAACCTCACGGGCACGTTCCACACCTTGAAGGCGACCGTCCCCGTCCTGATTGCCCAGGGACGCTGCGGGTCGATCGTCATCATCAGCAGCGTCGCCGGGCTGCGCGGGCTGCCCTTCCTCGCCGACTACTCGGCCAGCAAGCACGCTCTGGTTGGCCTATGCCGCTCGTTGGCAAACGAGGTCGGCCAGCACCTGATCCGCGTGAACACGATCCCCCCCGCCTCGGTGCCGACCGGGATGACGACCCCGGCGCTGTTCCCCCTCGTCGTCGAGGACGCCCACACCCTGGGGCCGATCTTCATGAACGGGCTGCCGGCCACCCACTCCAGCGTCGGGGACCTCTCCGCCGCCGTCGCGTGGCTCGCCTCCGACGAGGCCCGGCACGTCACGGGCGCGGCGATCCCCCTCGACATCGGCACCCTCATGCGTTGAGCCGCATCAGCCGCCGGCGGTCAGGACGGCGTGGTTCTGGACCCTAAGCTCGGCCTCGAGCTGCTCATACCGACCACCCTCGAGCCCCTTTCCACCAGAGGTCGAGACGGCTGAGGTGAACTGCTCGTGGGCAAGCTTGGCGCCGGTGGTGTCCCAGTAGTCCTCCTCATAGCTGAACAGCCCACCGCCGGCGTGCTCAAGGACGCTGCTGCCACCGAAGTCGACAGGGGCGCCGGCCGGGTCGGGGTGGTCGTAGCGGTTGGTCATGTTGAGCACGACCCGCTCACCCTTGACCTGGTACCAGTTCAGGACCGCATGCACGTCGCCGCGGACGGCCATCAGGTCGGTGATCCAGGTGCGCACCGCCTCACGTCCATGCATGGTGCCCAAGACCCGCTCGACGTACATGACGTCCGGGGTGAGGCAGTCTGGCCAGGACGCCCAGTCCTCGTCGATGCTGCCGGTCGTCCAGATCCGGTGGAACGCCCGCTCCGTCGTCCACTGGGTCTTGGGCTGTGTCATCGGCTGGACATCGCTCACGCGATCTCGCGCAGCGCCGCGACGTCATCGGCGCTGAGCTGCCAGGAGCCGGCGGCGACGTTCTGCGCGACCTGCTGCGCGCTGGTGGCACCGGCAAGGACGCTGGCTGTGCGGCGAGGCCGCTGACAGCGACGTCTAGCAGGGAATGGCCGCGCTCCTTGCCAAAGCTCGCAAGCGCCTCGATCCGGTCAAAGGTCGCGTCCGTCAGTGCCGCCCGCATACCCCAGGCCGCGACCCGGCTCCCGGCCGGGGCGGCCATACCCCGCTGGTACTTCCCGGTCAGAAGGCCCGACGCCAACGGGAAGTAGGGCAGCATCCCCATGCCGTACTCCTCCAGGGCGGGGACCAGCTCTGTCTCCACCTGCGTCTTGAGAAGGCTGTACTCGTTCTGGGCGCTGACGAAGCGCTCGAAGCCGCGCGTCCTGGCCGTCCACTCCGCGTGCGAGGTTTGGAAGCCGCTGAAGTTGGAGTGCCCGACATAGCGCACCTTGCCCTCCCGGACCAGGTCGTCGAGGACGCTGAGGGTCTCCTCGATAGGGGTCGCCGGGTCGGGCCGGCGCAGCTGGTAGAGGTCGATCCAGTCGGTCTGCAACCGGCGCAGCGACGCCTCGACCACTCTCCGCACGTACCTGCGGGAGCCACGCGCCCCCCAGTCGGCGCCGTTGTCGAGGCCGAGCCGGCGGACGTCGCTACCAAACTTCGTGGCCAGAACGACGTCGTCGCGCTGACCCTTGAGCAGCACGCCGAGCCGCTCCTCCGACTGTCCGTAGGAGTCGGCGGTGTCGACGAGCGTGACCCCTTGCCCGAGGGCGGCATCGAGCACCTCGCGGCAGCCGGCGTCGTCGAGCTTCATCCCGAAGTTGTTGGTGCCCAGGCCGACCACGGAGACGGTCAGCCCCGACGACCCGAGGCAGCGGTAGTCCATGGCAGCGGGCTAACTGCCGGACGCGGCTGCTGCCGCCCCGAGCCGCGGGACGGTCAGACGACCTCGCGCAGCGTGCCGGTTGCGACGTCGTAGACGAAGCCGCGCACAGAGTCCTTCAGTGGGATGGACGGTTCGGCGTGGATGCGAGCCATGCTCTGCCGTACATCGGTGTCGAGGTCGCTGAATGCCTCGGTCGACCAGGACGGCTTGATGCCGGTGTCGGCCAGGATCGTGGCCTTGAACTCGTCCTCGGTGAAGGTCAGCATCCCGCAGTCGGTGTGGTGGATCAGGACGATCTCCTTGGTGCCGAGCAGCCGCTGGCTGATTGCCAGCGAGCGGAGCTCATCTTGGGTGATGACACCACCGGCGTTGCGGATGACGTGGGCGTCGCCCTCCTGCAGCCCGAGCAGGCCGTAGGGATTCAGTCGCGCGTCCATGCACGCGACGATCGCGATCTGCTTGGCCGGCGGTAGGGGAAGGGCACCTTTGTCGAAGCTGGCGGCATACGCCTCGGCGTTGCTCAGCAGCTGGTCGGTCACGGACATGCACGTGCTCCTTCGGGACGGTCTCGGACGGAGCCGAGCAAAACACTGCAATCAGATAGGAAAAGAGGGTACGGCCGAGAGGTGCCGTCAGCCAGCGGGGTTAACGAATCCCGACCGCTGTCGCGCCACCGTCAACGGTGACGACCTCGCCGGTAGTCGCCGGAAACCACGAGGACAGCAGCATCACGGCGGCCCTCGCGATCGCCTCTGACGACGTGGCCGACAAGGCGTCCCAGCCGAGAGGTGCCCGAGCGTCGAACTCCTCGACCAGGCTGGCGTGGCCGGGGAGCGCACGAGCGAGCAGGGTTGCGACTGGTCCACCGGCGACCAGGTTGACGCGGACGCCACGCGGGCCGAGCTCGCGGGCCAGCGACCGGGCAGTGGCGGCAAGGGCCGCGTGCGAAACCTGGAGCCAGTCCGGGTCGCCCCACACCTGTGAGGAGTCCTGGGTCATACCGACGACAGCAGACCCCTTGACTAGCAGAGGATCCAGCGCATGCGTGACCGCCGCCAGCGACCAGGCAGTCACCTCGAAGACCTGGCTGGCCAGGGACCAGGGAGTGCCCGCGAAGGTGGTCGCGTCGAAACCCTCAGGAAGGTAGCCGAGGGCGTGCACGACCCCGTCGACCCGGTCCCAGCCTGCCTCACGGACCGCGTGGGCAAGCGCGTCGAGGTCCTGCTGGAGGGTGACGTCGAGCTCGAGCACCGGCTCGTCGACGCCGAGCCGCGGCGCGACCCGGCTCGTGATGCGGTGGGCCCGGCAGACCGGAGAGGTCAGCAGCACCTCGGCCCCCTCGGCAAGGGCCAGCCGCACGACCGCGCTGGCCAGGCTGGACTCGGTCAGGACGCCCGTTACGACTACCCGGCGCCCAGCCAGCAGGCTCACGACGATGGCCTGTCCGCAACCTTGGCCGCCACCAGGTCCACGAAGGTCCCGAGGTGCCTGGTGCCCGCGATCTCGTCCTCGGGCAGGCAGATCCCAAGAGCGTCCTCCACCGCCATCGCGAACTCGATGAGCGCGAGCGAGTCGACGCCGAGGTCGTCGACGAAGGACACCTCCTCGGTGAGCTCCTCAGGCGCCAGGTCGAGCAGTCTGACGGCCTGGTTGCGCACCACCTCGAGGACCACCGCTCGTTCCATCCGCACGACAGTAGTCAGCCCTGCGGACGGTCATGCAGGACCGTGGACTCCGCCTCTGCCAGCGCAACCCGGTCGAGCTTTCCGTTGGCGTTGCGGGGAAGAGCCGCCATGATCCGCAGTGGCCGCGGGACGGCATGCGCGCCGAGCGCGTCCAGCACGCAGCGACGCAGCGCCGGCACGTCAACCTCGACGCCAGGAAGGGCGACGACCGCGGCCGCGACGTTCTGCCCGGCGACCGGGGACGGCACTCCAAACACTCCTGCGTCGGCGAGCTGGCCACTGCCCATCAGGGCCCGCTCGACCTCCTGCGGGTAGACGTTGACCCCGCCGCGCAGGATCAGGTCGACGGCCCGACCGGCCAGCGTCAAGTATCCGTCGGCGTCGAGCCACCCGAGGTCGCCGGTC
>JAYTHM010000729.1:0-2199 GCA_043732645.1 Frankiales bacterium | reverse complement strand
CTCAGGGCCTCCCGCTACCGGACGTGATCCACGACAACCAGACGCTCGGCTACGGGATGCTGCGGATGCAGCGCGACGGCATGCCGATCGTCGCCAACGTGCACCACCCGATCACCGTCGACAAGACCCTCGACATGGCCGCGTCGACGCGGCGCAAAAAGATCAGCTTCTGGCGGTGGTACTCCTTCTTGCGGATGCAAAAGCGCGTCATCTCAAAGATGCCCACGCTTGTCACCGTCAGCGAGAATTCCTACGACGACATCGTCCGCGACTTCGGCGTCGACCCGGCCCGCATGCGAGTCATCCCGGTCGGCGTGGAGCACGACGTGTTCGTGCCACCGACGGCCCCGCGCGTCCCGGGCCGGATCGTCGCGACCGCCAGCGCGGACGTCCCCCTCAAGGGGATCGTGCCGCTGCTCGAGGCGGTCGCGAAGCTGCGCACCGAACGCGACGTCGAGCTCGTCATCGTCGGCAAGGCCAGCGAGGGTGGCGCCGCGGCCCGCACCATCGCCCGGCTGGGGCTGGAGGAGTCGGTCCGCTTCGTCACGGGAGTGAGCGAGGCGGAGCTGGTCCGCGTCTTTGGCAGTGCTCACGTCGGCGTCGTGCCGTCGCTGTACGAGGGCTTCAGCCTGCCCGCCATCGAGCTGATGAGCTGTGCCACGCCGCTGGTGGCGACGACCGCCGGTGCGCTGCCGGAGGTCGTCGGCGACGCCGCACTCTCGGTGCCTCCGGGTGACCCGG
The DNA here is from genome assembly GCA_043732645.1 of Frankiales bacterium. Lineage (GTDB taxonomy): Bacteria > Actinomycetota > Actinomycetes > Mycobacteriales > SCTD01 > RYN-111. The sequence continues at coordinate 1,458 of JAYTHM010000729.1, read as the reverse complement.
AGGCCCTCGCCCAGGCGATCAGGACCGTCATGGACGACGCCGACCTGGCAGCCCGGCTCGGTGCGGCCGGCCGGGCCCGCGTCATGGAGCGCTACACCTGGGAGTCCGTCGCCCGGCAGACCGCGCAGTGGTACCGCGACTTCCTCGGCGAGACCGTCCCCCATCCCACCTTCGTCTCGACCCGCGTGCACGCCGGCAAGGAGGCCTGAGTGCTGACCGTGGACTTCGGGCAGTTCCCCGTCGGTCCAGGCGACCGGGTCCTTGACATGGGCTGTGGCGGCGGCCGGCACGCCTTCGCGCTCTACCGTCGCGGGGCCGACGTCGTGGCGCTCGACATGAGCGAGAAGGACCTGCAGGAGGTGGAGGTCATGTTCCGGGCCATGGAGCGCGAAGGGGAGATCCCGGCCGGTGCCTCCGCCACAGCAGTGCGCGGTACGGCGTACAACCTGCCGTTCGAGGATGCCAGCTTCGACCGGGTGATCGCCGCGGAGATCATGGAGCACCTCCCCGAGGACGGGACCGCCATGGCGGAGCTGCACCGCGTCCTGAAGCCCGGCGGCCTGATCGCGGTGACCGTCCCCCGATGGGGGCCGGAGAAGGTCTGCTGGGCGCTGAGCGATGACTACCACGAGGTCGATGGGGGCCACATCCGGATCTACAAGGGGTCGCAGCTGCGCCAGCGCCTGGAGGCGACCGGCCTCGTCTTCACCGGGGCGCACCACGCGCATGCGCTGCACGCGCCGTACTGGTGGCTCAAGTGCGCCGTGGGTGTCACCAACGACGACAATCTGCTGGTCAAGGCTTATCACTCACTGCTCGTCTGGGACATGGTCAAGCAGCCGCTGCTGACCCGGGTCGCTGAGAAGGTGCTCCAGCCGTTGGTGGGCAAGTCCCTGGTCGTCTACCTCCGCAAGCCGTGGGAGGCCACGCGTGCGGCGGCCTGAGCTCCGGGGCCTACCGGGGATCTTGACCCAGGCCCAGCTGAAGCAGACGGTCGACGCGATCGCCGCCGCCCAGCAACCGTGCGGGTCACTGCCCTGGCCGGACGGCCACACCGACGCCTGGGATCACGTCGAGTGTGCCATGGTCCTGACCCTCGGCGGTCGCCTCGACGACGCCCAGCGGGCGTACGGGTGGTTGCGTCGTACCCAGGCCACGGACGGGTCCTGGGCAACGTCCTACGACCACCTCGACATCGTTGACCTGATGGTCGACCTCAACCAGTGCGCCTACGTCGCGGTCGGCGTCTGGCAGTGGTGGCAGGTGACGCAGGACCGGTCGCTGCCTGAACAGATGTGGCCGCACGTGCGCCGGGCCCTTGACTTGGTCTGCGACCGGCAGGCACCATCGGGGGAGATCTACTGGGCGCAGGACGCGGGCGTGCCACGCAGGGAGGCCCTGCTGACGGGGTCGTCCTCGATCTACCAGGCACTGCGCTGCGGTATCGCCCTCGCCGAG
>JAYTHM010000728.1:0-2200 GCA_043732645.1 Frankiales bacterium | reverse complement strand
CCTCGTCGAGGACCGCAAGCCCCGAGCTGATCGTGCCGAGCGGCGTGAACGTCGCCGGCAGCGGTACGGAACCCCCGTCAGCGCCTCGGACCCGATCGTGTAGCTGGGCATCTCGTTCGACCCGCACTCAAGAAAGTGCAGGCGGGTGCAGCGGGTCCCGTCGAAGGCCTGCCGCTGCGCGCGCAGCCGGGCCAGCTGCCGCTCGCGGCTGTCGGTCACGAAGTCCTCAGGGGGCAGGGGCGGCAAGGGAGCCAGTGGAGAAGCCTAGGGAAATTCGGTCGGGGGCAGGGCGACCGCGCCGGTAAGGTCAATCAGGCGCAACCATCCGTCCCGCGGCCGCCCCGCGAGCCACGTCCTGAAGGAGTGACGAGCGTGTTCGTCCGTGGGTTCCCGGCTCAGGCCTTCGACACCAACTGCTGGGTCGTCGCCCCCGCTGCCGGCGAGCAGTGCGTGGTCATCGACCCGGGCATCGGCGTGGAGGAGCAGCTCGACGCTCTGCTGCGCGAGCACAAGCTGCAGCCGGTCGCGGTCCTGTTGACCCACGGCCACCTCGACCACACCTTCTCCGTGACGCCGGTTTGCGGCGCGCGCGGCATCCCCGCGTGGATCCACCCGGGCGACCGCGAGCTGCTCGCGGACCCCATGAAGGGGCTCTCGCACGAGACCCGGACGGCCTTCGGCGGCCGCCTCGAGTGGAGCGAGCCCTCCGACGTCGCGCTGCTCGACCCGTCCGTCCCGCTGTCGCTGGCCGGACTGGAGTTCGCGGTCGACTTTGCCCCCGGCCACACGCCTGGGTCGGTCGTGTTTGAGACCGGCCTCGACGGCGACGATGCGATGTTTTCCGGCGACGTGCTCTTCGAGGGCTCGATCGGCCGTTGTGACCTGCCCGGCGGGTCCTGGGAGGCGATGCAGGAGTCACTGTCCCGCGTCATCATCCCGCGCCGCGACGAGCTCGTCGTCCACACCGGCCACGGCCGGTCCACCACGATCGGCCGCGAGCGGGCCGCCAACCCCTACCTGCGGGACCTCGTCGCGCCACCGCCCGCCCGGGGGCTGTGATGGCCTTCCAGTCCCCGAAGGGCACCTACGACATCCTGCCAGGCAGTCCGTTCCTGGCCGTTCGCGACGGCCTGCTCGCACCGTCGGTCCGGGCCGGCTACGCCTACGTCGAAGCGCCCGTCTTCGAAGACACCGAACTGTTCGCGCGCGGCGTCGGGGCGTCCACCGACGTCGTGTCCAAAGAGATGTTCACCTTTCCCGAGCGCGGGCTGACGCTCCGGCCCGAGGGCACTGCCGGTGTGGTCCGGACGGTGGTCGAGCACGGACTGCAGCGCGGTCAGCTGCCCGTCAAGCTGCGGTACGCCGGCCCGATGTTCCGCGCCGAACGGCCGCAGGCCGGCCGCTTCCGGCAGTTCCAGCAGGTCGGCATCGAGGCCCTCGGCCTGACCGACCCGGCGCTCGACGCGGAGGTCGTGGCCCTCGCGGCGGACGCCTTCACCGGTCTGGGCCTGACCGGGGTGCGGCTGCTGCTCACCTCCCTCGGCGACCCGGCCTGCCGACCGGCGTACCGGGAGGAGCTGGGGGCGTTCCTGGCGGCCCTCGACCTCGACGAGGCGACCCGGTTGCGGGCTGCGCTCAACCCGTTGCGGGTGCTCGATGATAAGCGGCCCGAGGTGCAGGCTCTGCTCGTCGACGCGCCCCTGATGGCCGACCGGCTGTGCGCGCAGTGCAAGGTCCACCACGAGGGCGTCCTCGAGGGCCTGGCCGCGCTGGAGGTCGCCGTCGAGCCGGCGCCGCGGCTGGTCCGCGGCCTCGACTACTACATGCGCACGACCTTCGAGTTCGTCCACGACGGGCTGGGCGCGCAGTCGGCCGTCGGCGGTGGCGGGCGCTACGACGGCCTGTCCGAGGCGATCGGCGGCCCCCCGCTGCCCGGGATCGGCTGGGCCCTCGGGATCGAACGGACCGTGCTGGCCCTGGAGGCCGAGGGCGTGTCCATCGCCCCCGAGGCGGGGTTGGCGGTCTTCCTGGTGCCCCTCGGCAGGGCCGCGAAGGCCTGGGCCGTCGCCACCGTCGGGAAGCTCCGCAAGGCGGGGGTCGCCGCCGACCTCGCCTACGGCGACCGCGGGCTCAAGGGCGCGATGAAGGCCGCTGACCGTTCCGGCGCCCGCTGGGCCGTCGTCGTCGGCGACCGGGACCT
>JAYTHM010000727.1:0-2201 GCA_043732645.1 Frankiales bacterium | reverse complement strand
AGAAGTCCACTCTCGGATGCTAACCCTCGTTCACACGATCGTCAGCCGGGCCCTCTGCAGATCAGCGTTGCCCCTGGAAGAGCTTGTACACCACGTAGACGCTGAACCACGTGATCAGGACGAACGCTGCCACGAGCAGACCGGTGTAGAAGTACTCGAGCTTCACGTCGCCGAGGATACGTCGTCACCCTCAGGGTCGGCCTCGCGAGATTCGTCACGCGGACGTCCATCCCACAGGCCATCACCGACGCGGTCTGCAAGGCTGGTCGCATGCGCAGCCTGGTGGTGAAGGTGATGTCCGGACACGACGCGCCCGAAAGGTGCCTTCAGGGCCTGACCGTGGCGTCGGTGGCGGTCACCACCGGAACGGCGGTCTCCTTGTGGCTGACCGGCGAATCGGTGTGGCTCGCCACCCCCGGACGCGACCTCGAGCTGCCCGAGTCCCCTTCGGCGTCCCTGCTGCTTGCCGCGGTCCTGGACGGCGGCACGGTCACCGTCTGCACCCAGTGCGTCGCTCGCCGCGGGATCGCACAGGATGGGCTCCTCGAGGGGGTCCGGATCGCCGGCGCGGCGTCCTTCGTGGCCGAAGTCCTCGCCGACGACGTCCAGGCCCTCGTCTACTGACAGGTGCTCTGGTGCCTCACCGGGCTCGCCGACACGTCAAGGGATAGCTGTCGGTCGAGCGAGAACAGCATGGAGCCCGGGCCGATGTCGGCCCGGGCTCAGCAGCGAGCGTGGCGGAGAGGCGCCGCTAGACCTCGACGGTGAGCTCGACGACCTCACCGAGGACAGCCTCGGCGGCCGTGTCGGTCGAGCCGGCCGACGTCAGCGTCCGCAGCGTCCACGAACCGGGAGCAGCGAAGAACCGGAAGGCGCCGGACGCGGACGTCTGCACCTCCGCGGTGAACTCACCGGTACTGTCGAGCAGCCGAATGTAAGCCCCGCTCACCGGCGAGCCGTCCTTGGACACCGTCCCTTGGACGATCGACTCCTTGGCCACGTCAATGCCTTCCAGATCGAGGGTCTGCGCAGGTGCGCCGCACATCAGACGTCCTTCTGAACGGGTACGCCCACGAGGGAGCCGTACTCAGTCCAGGAGCCGTCGTAGTTCTTCACATCGGTGTGGCCGAGCAGCTCGTGCAGGGCGAACCAGGTGTGGCTGGAGCGCTCGCCGATGCGGCAGTAGGCGATGGTCTGCTTGGAGGTGTCCAGACCGGCCCCGGCGTAGAGGGCTGCGAGGTCCTCATCGCTTTTGAAGGTGCCATCGTCGTTCGCGGCCTTGCTCCACGGCACGCTTATCGCGGTCGGGATGTGCCCGGCGCGCTGACTCTGCTCCTGCGGGAGGTGCGCCGGCGCGAGCAGCTTGCCGCTGAATTCATCGGGGCTGCGGACGTCGACGAGGTTCTTGTTGCCGATCGCCGCGACGGTCTCGTCGCGGAAGGCGCGAATCGTGAGGTCCTGGTCCTTGGCGGTGTACGACGTCTTGTCGCGCGCCCCGACGTCGGTGGTGAGCTCCCGGCCATCGAGTTCCCACTTCTTGCGCCCACCGTCGAGGAGCTTGACGCTGTCGTGGCCGTAGAGCTTGAAGTACCAGTACGCGTATGCGGCGAACCAGTTGTTGTTGCCGCCGTACAGCACCACGGTGTCGTCGTTCGCGATCCCCTTGAGGCTGAGCAGCAGCTCGAACTGCTCCTTGCTCACGAAGTCGCGACGTACCTGATCCTGCAGTTCGGTCTTCCAGTCCAGGCGGACGGCGCCGGCGATGTGACCGCCGTCGTAGGCGGACACGTCCTCGTCCACCTCCACGAGGACGACCTTCGGGTCGGACAGGTGGGCCTGCGCCCAGTCGGCGTCGACGAGAACATCTGTGCGGCTCATGCGGTTGCTCCTTGTGAGGTAGACAGGCGTTTGTAGATCAGGTAGAGCTCACAGCCCAGGCACAGGCCCACGGCGGCGTTGAGCAGGGCCGCGACGAGCGCGAACCCGGTGAAGACCTGGCCGGCGAGCTGCGCTCCAGCGAGGAAGCTGACGGCTCCGCCGACCGCGAACAACAGCCCGACGACCTGGGCGAAACGCGGCGGGGCCGCGTTCTCCAGCTCAGTGGGCGGGTCGAGCCGCGGGCGCACGAGCTTGCTGAACACCAGCTGATACGGCGACTTTCCCCGGGTGCCGAGCGCGAACACGACCGCCTGGGCCGCGAG
>JAYTHM010000726.1:0-7545 GCA_043732645.1 Frankiales bacterium | reverse complement strand
GGACCGGCTCGCAGGTGGTGAAGATTTGGGGCTGCAAACCCCGCACGTCAGAGCAGGTGTCCTACTCCCACTCGATGGTGCCCGGAGGCTTGCTGGTGACGTCGAGGACGACCCGGTTGACCTCGCGGACCTCGTTGGTGATGCGGGTCGAGATGCAGGCCAGGACGTCGTACGGGACGCGGGACCAGTCGGCCGTCATGGCGTCCTCGGAGGACACCGGACGCAGGACGACGGGATGGCCATAGGTACGCCCATCTCCTTGCACGCCAACCGATCGCACGTCGGCGAGCAGCACGACCGGGCACTGCCAGATGTCGCGGTCGAGACCGGCGCGGGTCAGCTCCTCGCGGGCAATCGCGTCGGCCTCGCGCAGGAGGTCGAGACGGTCCTGGGTGACCTCGCCGATGATGCGGATGCCAAGGCCAGGGCCGGGGAACGGCTGGCGCCAGACGATCGCCTCGGGCAGCCCGAGCTCGATGCCGACCGCACGGACCTCGTCCTTGAACAGCGCCCGCAGCGGCTCGACGAGGGCAAACTGCAGGTCCTCGGGCAAGCCACCGACATTGTGGTGGGACTTGATGTTGGAGGTGCCGGCACCTCCGCCGGACTCGACGACGTCCGGGTAGAGGGTGCCTTGGACGAGGAAGTCCACGGGCTCGTCGGCGGAGATCTCGCGGGCGGCCTCCTCGAAGACCCGGATGAACTCGCGGCCGATGGCCTTGCGCTTGGTCTCGGGGTCGGTGACGCCGGCGAGCGCGTCGAGAAATCGCTTGCGGGCGTCGGCGACGTGCAGCTGCACGCCGGTCGAGGCGACGAAGTCCTCCTCGACCTGCTCGGCCTCGCCCTTGCGGAGCAGGCCGTGGTCGACGAACACGCAGGTCAGCTGGTCACCGACGGCGCGGTGCACGAGGGCGGCGGCAACCGCCGAGTCGACGCCACCGGACAGCCCGCAGATGACCCGACGGGTCCCGACCTGCTCACGGATCAGCGCGACCTGCTCTTCGACGACGTTGACCATCGTCCAGGTCGGACGGCAGCCGGCCGCCTCGATGAGGAACTTCTTCAGCACCGCCTGGCCGTGCTCGGAGTGCAGGACCTCCGGGTGGAACTGCACGCCGTACAGCCCTGCGGAGGTGTTCTCAAAAGCAGCCACGGGGGTCGCGACGGTGGTCGCGACGACCATGAAACCCGGGGGCGCCTCGGCGACCGAGTCACCGTGCGACATCCACACCGACTGCTCCCCGGGGAGCCCGCCGAACAGCATCCCGGGAGACGTGACGGTCAGGGCGGTGCGGCCGTACTCTGCCGTACCGGTCTGGGCGACGCGACCACCCAGGGCCAGGGCCATGGCCTGGTGGCCGTAGCAGATCCCCAAGGTGGGTACACCGGTGTCGAAGAAGCCGGCCGGCACCTGTGGGGCGCCGTCGGCGTAGACCGACGAGGGGCCGCCGGACAAGATCACGGCCTTCGGGGCGCGGGCCCGGATCTGCTCGGCGGTGATCGTGTGCGGCACGATCTCGGAGTAGACGTGGCACTCGCGGACGCGCCGGGCGATCAGTTGGGCATACTGCGCGCCGAAGTCGACCACCAGGACAACGTCGGTCTCCGTCATCGCCTGGAGTCTAGGAGACTCACCGGCATGAATCCCCTTGCCCATCAGTGTGCCGCAGCCGTCGCGGTCTGGCGGGCCGACGTCGCGACCCGGCCGGCCGGCGACTGGGCCGACCTCGACGGGCACGTGCTGCACACGACCGGCCTGGACGCCGTCCACTGGAACGGCGCCCACCTGAACCACCCCGACCGCCTGGCCTTCCTCAACCCCAGCCCTGCGGGGTACGGCGTCTACGCCGGGCTGGGGTTGACCGACGCGCCACCGTGGCGGGTCTACCGGGCCGGCGCGAGCTAGTTCGCTACCACCGAGCCGTCCCCGGACGCTCCACACGACACGAACGGAGGCGTCGTACCGATGCTCTGGTACGACGCCCCCGATGCTGGCGGTCGTGGCCCCCCGACCTACGGGCCGCCCTTGCTGGAAGTCCGGCCCCCCACCAGGACTTCCTATCGTCATTTGGTCACAGCCACGACAGGAACGGAAGGGGGGTGTCAGAAAGACGACAGGGCGGCGCAGGTCGATAGCGGAAAGGTCGATCAGGCGAAGGTGCCAAGCCCCTGGGCCCGCTGGAGGTCCTTGCCCTCGGTCCGGAGCGCGGGCGCGACCATGACCTCGACCTTTTGGAACTCCTTGATCGAGGAGTAGCCGGTCATCGCCATCGCGCGCCGCAGCCCTCCGAAGATATTGGTCGCGCCGTCGTCGGTGCCGGCCGGGCCGAGCAGGACCTCTGCCAGTGTGCCGACCGGCTCTGTCCGGACCCGGGTGCCGCGGGGCAGCACCGGGTGGTGCGAGGCGTGCCCCCAGTGCCAGCCGCGACCCGGGGCCTCCGACGCCCGCGCGAGCGCACTGCCCATCATGACCGCGTCTGCACCCATCGCGATCGCCTTGGCGACGTCACCGCCGGTGCTCATCCCGCCGTCGGCGATGACGTGAACGTAGCGCCCGCCGGACTCGTCGAGGTAGTCACGTCGGGCGCCGGCCGCGTCGGCGATCGAGGTCGCCATCGGCACCCCCAACCCCAGGATCGCCCGGGTGGTGTTGGCCTGCCCGGGACCGACACCGACGAGAATCCCGGCCGCGCCGGTCCTCATCAGGTGCAGGGCCGACTGGTACGTCGCGCACCCTCCCACGATGACCGGCACGTCGAGCTCGGCGATGAAGCGTTTGAGGTTCAAGGGCTCGGACCGGGACGAGACGTGCTCGGCCGACACGACGGTGCCCTGAATGACGAACAGGTCGACACCAGCGTCGATGACCGTCTGGGCGAACTGGACGGTCCGCTGCGGGGTGAGGGAGGCCGCCACGGTCACCCCCGAGTCACGGATCTGCTTGACGCGGGCACTGATCAGATCGGCCTTGATCGGCTCGGCGTAGATCTCGCGCATCCGGTCGACGGCCCGGTCGGCGGGCAGGCTCGCGATCTCGGCGAGAAGCGGCTCCGGGTCGTCGTACCGGGTCCAGACGCCCTCGAGGTCGAGGACGCCGACGCCTCCGAGCTTGCCCAGGGCGACGGCGGTGTCGGGGCTGACGACGCCGTCCATCGGGCTGGCCATCAGGGGCAGCTCGAAGCGGTAGGCGTCGATCTCCCACGCCAGGCTGACATCCTCGGGGTCGCGGGTGCGCCGGCTCGGCACGATCGCGATGTCGTCGAACCCGTAGGCGCGGCGGCCGCTCTTGCCGATCCCGATCTCTACCTCTGCCATGTCCTGCTCACTGCCCGCTGTAGTTGGGTGCTTCGACGGTCATCTGGATGTCGTGCGGGTGCGACTCTTTCAGACCCGCCGCGGTGATCCGGACGAAGCGCCCGCGGTCCTGGAGCTCGGGGATGCTCGCGGCCCCGACGTAGTACATCGACTGGCGCAGGCCTCCGACGAGCTGGTGCGCGACGGCGCTCAGCGGTCCGCGGTAGGGCACCTGGCCCTCGACGCCCTCGGGGATGAGCAGTTCGTCGCTGCTGACCTCGGACTGGCTGTAGCGGTCCTTGGAGAAACTCTTCTTCGGACCGCGGCTGCTCATCGCGCCCAGGCTGCCCATGCCGCGGTAGGTCTTGAACTGCTTGCCGTTGGTGAAGACCAGCTCCCCTGGACTCTCCTCCACGCCGGCCAGCAGGGACCCGAGCATCACGGTGTCCGCGCCGGCGACCAGCGCCTTGGCGATGTCCCCTGAGTACTGCAGGCCACCATCGCCGATGACGGGCACACCGGCCGGCTTGCAGGCAAGGGCCGCCTCGTAGATCGCCGTCACCTGCGGCACCCCCACCCCGGCCACGACCCGGGTGGTGCAGATCGAACCCGGGCCTACGCCGACCTTGACGCCGTCAGCGCCCGCGTCGACGTGCGCCTGGGCACCGGCGCGGGTCGCGACGTTGCCACCGATGACGTCGACGTGCGCGGCGGACGGGTCGCTCTTGAGCTGGGCGATCATGTCCAGCACGCCCTTGCCGTGGCCCTGGGCGACGTCGACCACGATCGCGTCGACCCCCGCGTCGACCAGCGCCATCGCCCGCTTGAAGGAGTCGCCGAAGAAACCGATGGCAGCAGCGACCCGCAGGCGACCGTCCCCGTCCTTGGTAGCCAGCGGGTACTGGTCCTTCTTCACGAAGTCCTTGACCGTGATCATCCCGGCCAGCCGGCCGTTGGCGTCGACCAACGGAAGCTTCTCGATCTTGTTGCTCTGCAGCAGGTGCAGCGCGTCCTCGTTGCTGACCCCGACCCGGGCCGTGACGAGCGGCATCGAGGTCATGACGTCCCGGACCAGGCGCTGCTGGTCGGTCTCGAAGCGGGTGTCGCGGTTGGTGACGATCCCGAGCAGGACGCCGGCCCCGTCGACGACCGGCAGGCCACTGATGCGGTAGCGCCCGCAGAGCCGGTCGACCTCCTCGAGCGTGTCGTCGGGCGAGCAAGTCACCGGGTTGGTCACCATGCCGGCCTCGGACCGCTTCACAAGGTCGACCTGCGCGGCTTGGTCCTCGATAGACAGGTTGCGGTGCAGGACGCCGATGCCACCCTGGCGGGCCATCGCGATCGCCATCCGGGCCTCGGTCACGGTGTCCATCGCGCTGCTCAGCAACGGGATGCTGAGCGTGATCCGCTTGCTCAGCCGGGTCGCCGTCACTGCCTCGGAGGGGTTGACCTCGGAGTAGCCCGGCAGCAGCAGGACGTCGTCGAAGGTGAGCCCGACGGGTGCCAGCAGGCCCCCGTGGCTCTGGTCGTTCAGGGGGTCCATGCGCACTGCTCCCGGCTGCCGGAGGAAGCCCAGAAGCGTACCCGCCACCGGCACCGAGGAGATCGTCGCACCGCGCGTGGGAGCTAGGTGACAAGGCCGCGCCGGAAGCCGAGGGCGACCGCCTGCGCGCGGTCGTTGACACCGAGCTTGCGGAACAGCCGGCGGGCGTGTGTCTTCACGGTGTCCTCGGACAGGTACAGCTCCCGGCCGATGGCGGAGTTCGACTTGCCCTGGGACATGCCGGTGAGGACCTGCAGCTCGCGCTGGGTGAGCTGCGCCTGGGGCAGGCCGGTGCGGACCGGCTCACGGGAGACCAGGGCCCGCCGCAGGGAGGGCTCGACCAAGTCGAGGCCATCGAGGGCGTGCGCCACCGCGGCGCACAACTCCTCGTGCGAGACGTCCTTGAGCAGGTAGCCCCGGGCACCGGAGGTCACGGCGGCGGCGACCTGGTCCCGGTCATCCGCGGCCGTGAGCATGATCACCTTGGCCCTGGGGTACTGCGCGACCAGCCGACGGGTGGTCTCCAGGCCGCCGAGCCCGGGCATCCGGACGTCCATCAGGACCAGGTCGGGGTGCTCGTGCGGGTAGCGGGCGAGGACCTCCTCGCCGGAGGCGGCTGTCTCGACCTTGTCCACCCCGGGGACGCCCGCGACGAACTGGCGCAGGCCCTCCCGCACGATCCGGTGGTCGTCACAGATGAGCACGGTGGTCACGAGGGTGTCCTTGCGTCGGTGTTCGGAGGGCGGAGCGGGAGGGCGAGGCGTAGTCGGCCCGCGGAGGCCGAGAGGTCCCCACCCAGAGCCCGGGCACGTGCTGCCCAGCGCTCTGGGTGGGCAAGCGGGGTTCCGCCGGTGAGGTCGACGACGAGCACGTCGCCCTCGCGGCGGAGCGTGACGCAGACGGCGGTGTCTCGGCAGACAGCCTGGGTGAGCCGGAAGGCGACGGCGGCCCGGGTGGCCGGCAGCTCGGTGGCGGCTTCGAGGTCACCGCGCGAGACGAGGGAACTGTCACCGGCCTCGTCGAGCTGGGCGGACAGGGCGTGCAGCGAGGCCACCAGGCCGTCGGCCCCACGCGGACGCAGGTGCCACAGGGACCGGCGTACCTGCACGAGGCTGCTCTGGACCGCCTCCCGCGCGACCATGACGTCGCCACCCCGCAGCGCCGCATCCATCGCATAACGGGCCACGACCAGGTCCTGGACCGGGCCGTCGTGCAAGGTGTCGGCGAGGTCGTCACGATCTTGCTCGGCTGCGTCGAACAACTCCTCGACGCCGATCGTGGGGCTGAGCACGAGCGCGACGACGGCTGCCGCCGCTCGCAAGGCCGGCAGCTGGGAAGGCCGGGCACCCACCACGGTGAACGTCGCCATCTGCATGCCGGTCCGGCCAAGCACACGCAACTCCACCAAGGACGACCCGAAGGACACCGACCGCATGCGGGGTAGGGCGTGCAGCACCTCACCAGCCACGCCGAGCAGGTCACCGGTGACACTGCGGACCACAGCGGTGCGCAGGCAGAACCCCGCCAGTAGAAGCTCGAGGGCCTGCCCGAGGGGCGCCCCCTCAGCGAGGGCACCGGCGAAGCGGCCGAGCACGACGCAGGAATCGCTCGCGACAGAGATCGGCACTTCACGTCCCACGGCGTCACCTCCTGCTCCGACGAGCGGGCACCCGGGGGCGCCTGTCACCGGTGCATCGGCATCCTGGAGCGCCGACGTGAGGGCCATCGACCATTTTGGGCAGATGTGCCTACGGAGCCATCACCCACCCGGATGAGTGATGGTCATCCCCCAAGCGGGTCAGCGGGTCACTCGAACGGGGTGGGGAGCGTCAGCCCTCGAGCAGGGCCGTGATGTCTGGTCGGCCGAGCCACTCGCCACGCACCCCGGGGGGCAGGTCGCTGGCGATCACAAGGACAGCCGAACGGGCAGCCGACAGGCTCTTTGCGCTCTCGGCCAACTCGCCGTCAGTGCTGCACTCGGCGAGCATCGCGCCGAGCAGGGCCCGCGACGGCCATACCAGCGGCAGCACACCCAGCGACTCGGCGAACGTCGCCGACCGGCGCAGCGTCGCGATTGCCTCGTCCTGGCCGCCCGCGACCTGCGACAGCCCGAGCAGCAGCAGCCCCTTGGCGACATGCCGCGGTGCGCGGGCGTCCTCAGCACGCTGCACGGCTTCGGCGGCCTGCTCGGCCGCATCCTCCGCCTGGCCGCTGAGCATGGCCACCTCCGCGCGGGCCCACGCCAGGCGTACCCGCTGGCGCCACCACTCGTCGCCTCGCCCGGGCAGTACCAGCTCGGCCTGCGCCAACCGCGACACCGCCTCGTCCACCTCGTCGAGCCCGACAGCGTCCGACGCGAGCCCGACGAACGCGTCGAAGGCGGCCTCGCCGGCGCCGTCGCTGAGCTCGAGGGCGTCGAGGTCGGCCTCGCGGGCGATGGCGTGCCGACCGAGCTGGCGGTGGATGCTCGCGATCGTCGCGCTGGACAGCGCCCCGAACAGCCGGCGCTCCGGTGCCATGCCCTGGGCCTGTCCGGCGGTGACAAGGGGGCTCAGGACGGTGAGCGCACCGCCATACCTGCCACCGGCGCCGAGGGCGACGCCCAGCAGCCAGGCCGCGGCAGCCATCTCGGCCACCAGACCCTGCGACTGAGCGAGGACGACGGCCTGCTCGAGCGCGCAGACGGCGGCCGCGGGCTTGCCGTGGAA
>JAYTHM010000725.1:0-2206 GCA_043732645.1 Frankiales bacterium | reverse complement strand
ACCGCGCATGCAGCCGGCGCGGACGAGGTGCTGAGGGCCGAGAGCTTCCTGGCCGAGGCCAAGGGGCGCGCCGACGTCGTCATGGATCCGGTGGGGGGTGACCGCTTCACCGACAGCCTGCGCTGCCTCAAGCCCGAAGGCCGGCTGCTGGTCGTCGGCTTCACCGCCGGCGCGATCCCCGAGGTCAAGGTCAACCGGCTGCTGCTCAACAACGTAAGTGTCGTCGGGGTCGGCTGGGGAGCGTTCTGGATGCGCGACCCGGCGTACCTTCAGGAGCAGTGGGCACGGCTGCTGCCCTACCTCGAGGACGGCCGGCTCGAGCCACTCCTGGGTAACAGCTACCCGCTGGAGCGTGCGACGGACGCACTCCTTGAGCTCGACGAGCGACGGGCCCTCGCAAAGGTCCTCCTCACCCTCGGGTAAGCCCGTACGGTGTCGCTCATCATGAGCGCGACCGCCGGCTTCCTGCAGAATTCCGCGGAACCCCCCGATACCGGTTGGTGCACGCGCCGCGGAGGGTCTCCCGCGGCGCGGTCCTGATGGTCGCGCCGTTCGGCTGGCAGGACGTCCGAGGGCCACGGTGACACCAGCCCTCGGGTACCCGCCTGCCCGCCTGCCGGCCTGCCAGGAGCGGACGTCCTAAAAACTCAAGGGACGCGGTACGTGATGGCTAGGACGTCCCGAGGCGGGGGGGTGGACAGCCCGACGGCCCGGCACCGTCCCGCGAGGGGGAGGCGCCAGGCCGTCCGGGGCAGCGCAGACCTAGCCCGCGACGACCGCCACGGACAGGTTGACCTCGACGTCGCCGTGCACCTTGACGGTGACGGCGTGCGAGCCGACGTTCTTGATCGCGTGCTTGATGACGATCGAGCGCTTGTCGAGCTTCGGACCGCCAGCTTTGGCGATGGCCGCCGCAACATCCGCCGTGGTCACCGAGCCGAACAACTTGCCGTTGTCACCGGCGTGCGCGGGCAGCGAGAGCGCGAGGCCCTGGAGGGCCTGTTTGATCTCGTTGGCGTGCGTGACGTCGCGCACCACCCGGGCAGCGCGGACGCGACGGATGTTTGCGACCTGCTTCTCGGCGCCTCGGGTGGCAGCGATCGCCAGGCCCTGGGGGACAAGGTAGTTGCGGCCGTAGCCGTCCTTGACCTCGACGGAGTCGCCCGGCGCCCCGAGGTTGGGCACGTCGTGCGTGAGGATCAGCTTCATCTCAGCGCGCCGTGGAGGTGTAGGGCAGCAGGGCCATCTCACGGCTGTTCTTGACGGCCACAGCGACGTCGCGCTGGTGCTGGCTGCAGTTGCCGCTGACGCGACGGGCCCGGATCTTCCCGCGGTCCGAGATGTACTTGCGCAGCAGGCCGGTGTCCTTGTAGTCAACGTAGGTCACCTTGTCCTTACAGAACTGGCAGACCTTCTTCTTCGGCTTCCTCGGAGGAGGCTTCGCCATGTCAGTTTCCTTAGCTAAGAGTGGGGGTTAGAAGGGGGGTTCATCGGACCAGCCGCCGCCACCGCCGGAGGACGCCGGGGCCGAGGAGGCCCAGGGGTCGCCCGCGGGAGCGCCGCCGCCCGAGGGGGCACCGCTGTTGGAGCCTCCGAAACCGCCCCCTCCGCTGCCACTGCGCTGGGTCCGGTTGACCTTCGCAGTGGCCCACTTCAGGGAGGGGCCGACCTCATCCACGTCGAGCTCGTACACCGTGCGCTTCTCACCCTCTTTGGTGTCGAACGAGCGCTGCTTCAAGCGGCCCTGCACGATCACGGCCATCCCCTTCTGAAGGGACTCCGCGACGTTCTCGGCCGCCTGTCGCCAGATGGAGCAGCGCAGGAACAGTGCCTCTCCGTCTTTCCACTCGTTCGTGTTCTTGTCAAAGCTGCGGGGCGTCGAGGCGACGGTGAAGTTCGCCACGGCAGCGCCGCTGGGGGTGAAGCGCAGCTCGGGGTCGCCGGTGAGGTTGCCGACCACGGTGATGACGGTGTCGCCTGCCACGTGTTGCTCCAATGTCAATGCCCGCTGCTGCGGGACAGTCCTTCCCCGGTCAGGGGAACGGTAGGTGTCGGTGCGTGCGGTCGTTGAGCGCACTTCTTAGCGGTGGGGAAGGACAAAATGCCTTGCGAACGCCTAGCGCAGCTCAGGGCGCAAGACCTTGGTGCGCAGGACGGCCTCGTTGAGGTTGAGCTGGCGGTCAAGCTCCTTCATCGTGGCAGGCTC
>JAYTHM010000724.1:0-7560 GCA_043732645.1 Frankiales bacterium | reverse complement strand
AGCGTAGGCACGGAGTCTGCGCACGAGTCTTGCGCCACCGGGCAGCGGTTGCGAAAGGCGCAACCTGTTGGAAGGTTGATCGCGCTCGGCGGCTCGCCGGCGAGGCCCGCCGCGCCCGGCAACCGGGTCTCGTCAAGACTGGGTTCGGCGGCGATCAGCGCCCGTGTGTAGGGGTGTGCCGGTCGTGCGAGTACCTCCTCCACCGGGCCGACCTCGACGATTCGCCCGAGGTACATCACCGCCACCCGGGCACACAGTCCGCGCACCGCGGACAGATCATGCGAAATGAAGATCATCGCAAGTCCAAGCTCGGCTTGCAGCGTGCGCAGCAACTGCAGCACCGCGGCCTGTACCGACACGTCGAGCGACGCTATGGCCTCGTCGAGAATGATGAGCTCAGGGAGCGGCGCCAGGGCACGCGCGATCCCCACTCGCTGACGCTGGCCGCCCGAGAGGGCACGGGGCCGCTGGTCGAGCACTCCAGGCGGCAGCTCAACCATCCGCATGAGCTCCTCTAGCCGTTGACCGACCTGGCTGCGGTCGACGATCTCATGCACCCGCAGAATCTCGGTCAGCATGGAACGGACGGTCATCCGGGGGTTAAGAGACGACGCCGGGTCTTGAAACACCATTTGAATACGGCGCGATGTACTGCGGCTGCGTCGGGAGCTGAGGGTCTGGTTGCCCAGACGAACTACCCCACTCGTCGGCTGGGCGAGCCCTGCGATTGCTCGTGCGAGGGTCGACTTTCCGCAGCCGGACTCGCCGACCACACCGAGACCCTCGCCGGGGGCCAGTGTGAAGGACACATCGCTGACCGCCGCCAAGGTGCCCACTTGCCGCTTCCGGCGTGGCCATCCGGCAGCAGCGACGGTAAAGCTGACGCTGAGCCCGTCGACCGTCAACGTTTCGATGGCCCCAGACGGCGCAGCCGTCACAGCACGTCCCTTCCAAGCTCGTCCACGCGCACGCATGCCGTCGCATGCTGTTGCGCCACGGTCGCAAGCCGGTAAGGAGCTGTCCGGCATACGTCCTTGGCTGCCCGGCAGCGGTCGGCGAACCGGCAGCCCTCAGCGAATGTCTCCGGCGCGGGCGGACTGCCCCCGATCGGTCGGGAGGTCTGGACCCCGCTGCGGCTTCGGCTGGCCTGCAGGAGCGCGGCGGTGTAAGGATGCTTGGGTGCCCGAAGCACGTCGTGGGTTGAACCGACCTCGATAATCTGGCCCGCATACATGACCGCTATTCGCTGACAAAGAGTCGCCACCACAGCGAGGTCGTGTGAGACGAACAAGATGGCCATGCCTCGATCTCGCCGAAGCTGATCGAGTAGCCCGAGGATCTGATCCTGGACGGTGACATCGAGCGCGGTCGTCGGCTCGTCGCAAAGCAACACAGTCGGGTCGGTCGCCAGCGCCATCGCGATGACCACCCGCTGACGGAGTCCGCCAGAGAGCTCATGGGGCCACGCACGAGCTCGCTGTGCCGGCTGCGGTATGCCGACCTCGGCCATCAACTCGAGCGCCCTCGCGCGAGCGGCCCGTCGGGGCACGGAGCGGGTCGCCATGACTCCTTCGGCGATGAGGTCCTGCACCCGCTTGGTGGGGCTCATTGCAGCGAGCGGTTCCTGGAAGATCATGGCCATGCGGTGGCCAGCGGCCTCCCCGTAGCTGAGCCGCAGCGCCTCTTGGCTGGTGCGTGGCGGCAAGATGCCCATGAGCGCTCGCAACGTCAGGCTCTTGCCCGACCCCGACTCACCGACCAGGCCGAGCGCTTCCCCTTGCTCGATGGTGAACGCCACGTCAGTCACTGCTAGCACCGATGTCCGGTGGTGAGGGATAGCGACCTGAACGGCCTGCACGTCCAACGCGACAGTCACACCCGGCCCCGCTCGTCGAGTCCGTCGCTGACGAGAGCCAGAGCACCGCCGGTCAGCACGATCATCAGGCCGGGAAAGGTGGACAACCACCACGACGTACCGAGAAACAGCGTTCCGCTCCTGATCATCAGGCCCCACTCAGGGGTCGGCTCCGGGATGCCGAGGCCAAGAAAAGACAGGCCAGCCAGAAACGTCAAGGACAGGACCGCGTCCGCCGCCAGGTAGACGATCACCTGCGGCAGCGCGTTGGGGAGCACGTGCCGCAGCAGCACGCGGGGGGCCCCCAGTCCCGACAGCCGCGCGGCGTGTACGTAGTCCAGCTCGCGAAGTACGAGTACCTGGGAGCGGATCAGCCGTGCGTAGATAACCCACGAGATGACCGCGGCCGCGATCAGGAATGCCGCGACGCCTGGACCGACGATGAACGCAACGATGATCAAAAAAATATAGCTCGGAAGCGACTGCAGAATGTCTCCCAGCCGCATGACCACCGTGTCGACCAAGCGACCCGCATAGCCTGCGACAAGGCCGAGGACGCAACCGATGATCGCTGGGATCAGCGCACCGAGAACGGCGAGGGGCAAGTCCACGCGGGCCGCTGCCATCGAACGGACGAAGACGTCGCGCCCAAGGTCGTCGGTGCCGAACAGGTGCGCTCCGGACGGCGCCACCAGTCGCTGGTCTAAATGTTGCGCCGTCGGGTCGATCCCGGACACAGCCGGAACGAGGTAAGCAGCGACGACGAAGGCGAGAAGGACTCCGAACCCGATGAGCAACTTACGGGAGCCAGCACGGCGGCTGCGGGCCCGCCCAGGCACTGTCGAGGTGAGCGGATCTGCGACCGTGGCCGTCATGTCAACTTCACGCGTGGGTCGATGAGCGAGAGCAGGATGTCAGCTATCAAATAAATCAAGACGATGCAGACGCCGAGGACCAAAGTGATGCCTTGGATGAGATTGGCGTCGCGTGTCGTCGCAGCCTGGACGAGGGCTAGGCCGAGGCCGGGCAACGCAAACGTCGACTCGATGATGACGGTCCCGCCGACGATGAAGCCCACGACGATGGCGAAGATGGGAACGGCGGGCGCTGCAGCGTTACGGACGACGAACCGTCGCGTCAGGGTGGCTCCACGAACACCCATGGCTCGCGCCGCCTTCACGTAGTCAGCCTCGAACACCTCGATCAGCGACGAGCGCAGACTGCGCACCAATATCGGCGCCATACTGATCGCGAGGGTGAAGCTCGGCAGCACGATGGCATTTAGTTTACCGGTAAAGGTCGAGGCCCAGCCGCCAACCGGGAACCATCCTGTGGGCAGGGCCAGGTAGGAGACCAGCATGAGCCCCACCCAGAACGAGGGCAGGGCGAGGCCGCCGACCGAGATAACCCGGACGCCGGCGTCAAGCAGTCCGTCGGGTCGGCGGGCTCCGATAACTGCCAGTGGCACGCAGATGACCGACGTGAGCAGGATCGAGCCTGCGATCAGCCACAGCGTTACGCCGGCCGAGTGCACGATCACGTCGGAGACGCTCGAGCTCCCTGTGAGGTTTTGCCCGAAGTCGCCCCGGATTGCGCGCACCAGGTATCGCCAGTACTGCACCACGAGCGGCTGGTCGAGTCCGAGCTGACGGTGCAGCGCGGCGACGGTTTGCTCCGTGGCCCGGGGACCTGCGATGACGCGTGCTGGGTCACCCGGTGCTAGCCGGAGCATCAGAAAGCTCACGACACTCACGGCCAACAGTGAGGGAACAGCTTGCAGCAGACGACGTCCGATCAGTCGCAGATGCGGCATCGGCGATTAACCGACCGAGACGGGATCGGCGTAGAAGAAACCGTATTGCAGCGGCGTGAAGCCCTTGACCCAGGACTGCAGGGCCCAACTGGCTGTTGAGTTATACATACCAATCAGCACGTTCTGTCGCAACCCATCATCCTGGATCGCTCGCGCCTGTGCCTGCTGCGCGCTGGGGTCCGTGGCCGCCGTACCTTCCAAGAAGGCCTTGTCGATGACCGTCATGCTCGCGCCGGCGTAGGGGTACGGAGCCGCCTGGATGTAGCTGACTGGGTCAAAAATAGTCGGCGAGATCGCGCTGGCAGTGGACGTTCCCAACTCAAAATCGCCGGTCGACTCTCGGCTCGTCACGGTGTTTCCGTCGGTCGTCACAAGCTTCACCCTGACATTGATCTTGGCGAGCTGGGCGACAAGAATTTGGGCCGAGGTGTCGAGGGCCTTGTCAGAAGCGTCGTAGAGGTATGTCAAGGTCACCCCGCCAGCTGACGAGGACTTGGCAAGAGCCGCCTTGGCTCCAGCGAGATCGTAGGAGTACGGCGTCGTAGGCGGCGTCGCGCCAGGAACATTTGTCGGCAGCATGCCCGTGGCCGGTTCGCTGCCGTCCGATAGGGCGCTTGCCATGGCCTTGCGGTCGATCGCTTTGCTGATCGCCTCGCGCAGGTTGGGGTCGCGCAACGGGCCGCGCTTGGTATTTACAAGAATCGAAGCGATCGTGTCAGGCACGGCGCGGACGACCGCGCGCTTGCCGATCGCCTGTTCAGTGGCGAAGTCCACTCCCTGGATGATGTCGATGTTGCCCGACTTGAACTGAACCGCGCGCTGCGAAGGGTCAGTGACCGTCTTGACCGTTACCGTCTTGAGCGTCGGCCTGCCACCCGGCCATCCGTAGAAATGCGGGTTGGGCACCAACGCGATGACCTCCGATGGCCCGGTCGGGTCGGTGAAAGAGGCAACCTCGAACGCGCCAGCACCGATCGGCTTCTTGAAGAACGCGGCTGCCGTCTGGCCGGCGTAATCCTTCGGATAGATCGTTGACGTACACCAAGTCAGAAGGTTGGGCAAAAACGTGTCGGGCTGCTTCATTTGCACTTCAAGCACGCTGGTCGACACGGCCCGCTCGGACTTGATCGTCGCGTAATAGCTGCCGGAGACCGGGCCCTTACGCCACTGATCGATCGACCAGACCACGTCGGCAGCGGTAACAGGCGCGCCGCTGCTGAATTTGGCGTCTGGCCGCATCTCGAACGTGTAGGTGTGTTTGGTGGCGTCGTACGAGAAGGACTTCGCGAGCCCTGGCGCCACCCCGTCGCCCGCGGGCGTCTTGATCCGCAGCAAGCTGTCGTAGACCATGCCGTTGGTCTGCAGGTCAGAAACGCACTTGTCACCATCCCACCCCTGCGACGCTGAGGGTGAGGCGATGACGAGATCACCTGGGCGTGGCGAGGCGGCTTTGCCACCGGTTGCGGTACTCGATTTAGCGGTCGCGCATCCTGCGATCACAAGGGCCAGCGGGAGCGTCCACGCGACGGCGCGAAGTCGAGGTGACGGTGCAGGCATCATGTGACGTGGCTCCAAGGCTGGGGACTTGACATAGGACTAGACCAGTGGCAACTAATGTTGTCAACACGCTGGTGGTGCGCCCTTTCCGTCATGCTTCGACCCTGTTAGGAGCGCAATGCGCGCGCTTCACCCGCTGCCCTCAGGCGAACCCGTGCTGGTAGGAGCGAAGCTTCGCACTACCCGTCAGGCTCAGGGGCTCACCATCGATCAGGTAGCGGATGCCAGTGGGCTTACCAAGGGCTTCCTCAGCCGCGTCGAGCGGGATGTGACCTCACCCAGCATCGCGACCCTAGTTGCCATCTGCCAGGTGCTATCGCTGCCAGTAGGAACCTTATTCGAAGGTATCGAGCCCGAGATTATCTCTGTTTCTACCGCTCCTTTCATCAATATGGGCGGTGTGGGTGCCGTCGAGCGTCTGCTGACCCCTCGCTCGGAATCACGCCTGCAAATCCTGCACTCCACTCTCGCGCCGGGATCAAGCGGCGGAACCCAGCTCTACACGATCAACTGTGACGTCGAGACCGTGCACGTCGTGCGGGGGGCCGTACGACTGCTCTTCGCGTCCTCAGCGGTCACCTTGACTGAGGGGGATACTTTGACGTTTCGCGGGAGCGAGCCGCATACGTGGGAAAACCCGCTTGAGTTGGAGTCGAAGATCCTGTGGATCATCGTGCCTGCCGCGTGGAGCGGATCGTCATGAGCCTGTCGGCTAACTGCTTGACAGGCAATGGAAGAGCTCATCTCCGCGTTTTGCGAGGAACGGTCCCTGGCCGCTTGTCGAGGAGACCATCACGATGACCGATGCAGTGCCGCGGGTACCAGAAGAAGGTCCCGTCGACGCGACCCGAGTGCCGCGCTACGCCGGTGAGGGGACCTTCGCACGGCTGCCGCGGTTCAGCGACGCGCCAGATGCCCGCACGCTGATCTGGGGCGTGCCGTTCGACTCAGGTGTGAGCTATCGACCGGGCGCTCGCTTCGGCCCGAACCACATACGCCAGTCCTCGCGACTGCTTCGTCCGTACAACCCCGCCGGTGACGTCGAACCTTTCCGGCGGCACGGGGTGGCCGACGCCGGCGACATTGGTGTCAACCCCTTCAACATCGCCGAAGCCATCCAGACCATCGAACGCGGCGCTCGAGAGTTCACCGGCACGGGGCGACGCCTACTCACCCTCGGCGGAGACCACACGATTGCCTTGCCGCTGCTGAGGGTGGCTGCGGCGACGCACGGCCCGATCGCCGTCCTGCACTTCGACAGCCACCTGGACACGTGGGACACCTACTTCGGTGAGCCGTACACCCACGGAACACCTTTCCGGCGTGCCTCCGAGGAAGGTCTCATCGACTACACCCACTCCATGCACGTCGGTCTGCCGGGGCCGCTCTACGCCCGATTGGACCTGGAGGACAGCGAACGTCTTGGCTTCTCGGCGATCCATGCGCGTGAATTTGCCCGGCGGGGCATCGACGAGATCACCTCGCGCATTCGTGATCGCATGAACGATCGACCTGTGTACGTGTCGATCGACATCGATGTGCTCGACCCTGCCTACGCACCGGGCACGGGCACACCTGAAGCGGGCGGCCTCAGCTCTCGTGAACTGTTGGAGCTCATCCGGGGCCTCGACGGCTGCAACATCGTCGGAGCAGACATCGTGGAGGTCGCGCCCGCCTACGACCACGCTGAGATCACCGGCATCGCCGCAGCCCACGTGGCATACGAACTTCTGAGCGTGCTGCCAAATCTATAAAGAGACACCTTCCCACCGAGCAAGGAGACGTTATGGCTATCGAACGCATCAATCCCCCAGGGCTGCACCGCCCTGTCGATGACCTCTACACACACATCGTCAAGGCGACAGGCACGATCTACCGCATCGGTGGCCAAGTGGCGATCGATGAGCATGGGGACGACCTGCACGTCGGGGACATGGCCGCGCAGATCCGTAGCTGCTACGAACAAGTCGATCTGGCATTGCGGAGTCAAAATCTTCGTTGGGACGACGTCGTGCATCTGTACACCTTCACCACCGACATGGACTCCTATCTCCAAGAGGAGAAGACAGTGGCGGAGCAATTCTTCGCGGGTCGACCCCCAGCCTCGACCCTCGTGGAAGTCAACCGACTGGTGAAGCCGGACTGGCTTGTCGAGGTACAGGCCGACGCCGTCGGCACCCCCTAAAGGCTGGGACGGACGGCCATCTGTTTACCTTGGGTAGTAGCCAGCCAACAGTCCTAGTGTCCCGCGCCCGTAGTTCGTTTGAGAAGTCGCGCGAGTGAGCTGAGGATCTGTTCTGCGGTCTTGATCCAGATGAAGGGCTTGGGGTTGTCG
>JAYTHM010000723.1:0-2211 GCA_043732645.1 Frankiales bacterium | reverse complement strand
GTGACGCCAACACATGTTCACGATCAGATCCTTCTCTTGGGACTTTTCCACTCTTGGTGGTGACGGTGGCCAGGGCTTGCGCCCGGGGGTGTGAACGTGGATGACCAGGGTGGGGTTCTGCAGGGTTTCCATGAGCAGTTCTACGTCCGCTGCCACGTTGGACTCAGTCCCCGGTGGCTGGGGTGAGGCGCGTTTCCCGTCTTCGTGCTGACGGGCCGATTTGGCGTTGCCGGTGCACATCGGCCCGGGGGCTGGACCAATCTCAGCGGGTGCTGAACGGGTGGGTCTGCTGCGAGCCCGCGAGGGGATGTTCTCGCTGATCTGGGCGCGTGTTCTCGGGCCTGGGTGGCGGGTCAGCTCGCGCCCGGACTGGTGGTGTTGATAGTGATGTCGGTCGTCGGGAGGGCACCGTCGACCAGGTAGTGGGTGACCATCTGGTCGAGGGCGGTGCTGCGGTTCATGAGGTAGACGGTGTGCTCGTAGGCGCCGTTGAGGGTGAGCAGCCGGGAGCCGGTGAGCTCACGGTGCATGATCAGCTGGCCGGGGTACGGCGTGTGCGAGTCGCCGGTGGCGGCGACGATCAAGGCGGGGACGTCGTTGTCGATGGTGGGTGCGGGCAGAGCGGCGGGCGCCGACCAGAACGCGCACGGGGTGATGTTGCGGATTAGCTGGCCGAATAAGGGCTCGGTGCGGCGGTGCGCTTGGATGTCGCGGAAGTAGGTCTGCGGGTGACGCGAGGTCGGTTGGTCGGCGCAGAAGATCGCGCTCATCGTGCTGCCGCCGATGACGCCCGACTCGGGACTGACGATCACGGTCAGTGCCTGGGCCAGTTCCGCGGGGACGGTGACCTTCTGACCGTGTGCTGCGGCTGTCAGGAGCTGCACGGTGGCGGCGAGGCCGGCGTAGGTGGCGTCGTGGTCGTCGCCCAGTGGCACGAACAGGATCACCGGCAGCAGCTCGGAGGTGATGGTGAAGTCGCCCAGCGTCAACGGCGTGGCGGCGGCAGCACGGTCGACGCTCTCGACCGTGGCCAGTACCTGGGCTGTGCTGGCGCCCAGGTGGTACTGGTTGTCGTGGGCGGCGGCCCAGGTCGCCCAGTGCTCCAGGGCCGCGGTCAGAGCCGCCCCTTGCACGTTCGGCCGGGTCGGGTCGACGGCGCTGTCGAGCACGATCCGGTCGGCCCGGTTCGGGAACATCTGCAGGTATTCCGCACCCAGGTAGGTGCCGTAGGAGTACCCGAGGTAGGACAGCTTCTGCTCGCCCAGGGCGGCCCGGACCACGTCCATGTCCTGCGCCACGTACCGGGTTCCGGCGTACGGCAGGACTGCGGCGTTGGTGGTCGCGCACCGGTCGGCGAGGCTCTTTTCGAACGTGGCGCTCTGCTCGAAGCTGCGGTGCGTCGGTCCGGCCGAGCGCAGGTAGAGGTCCGTGGGCCAGCCGCAGTTCAGGGGGGTGCTGCGCCCGACGAACCGGGGGTCCATCCCGATCAGGTCGTAGCTGGCCGCGACCGTCGGCGCGCCGTGCGCGATGTCCAGCGGCTCGGTGAGGGCCTGCTCGCCGGGCCCACCGGGGTTGAGCATCAGCACACCGCGGCGGGTGGAGGTGCTGGTGGCCTTGAGCCGGGAGATGGCCAGGGTGATGGTCTTGCCCTGGGGGCGGGCGTAGTCCAGCGGAACGGTGATGGTGGTGCACTGGGCGTGCGCGGCGTCCAGGGCGCCGCCCTCGGCGTCGCCGGTCCCGGTCGTGCACGTGTGCCAGGTGAGTGGCTGCGATGTGAACCTGGCCAGACTCGGTGAGGCGGCGGCGGCGGCCGGGACGGTCGTGGTGGCGTTCGCAGTGGTGGCACCGGCGACGTTGAGGCCGATCATCGCCATGGCGGCCAGGGTCGCCGTTGCTGACCGGCGGCGACAGGGGCGGTCGAGCCGGGAAAGAAGCTGTCGATCGGACATCCGGAGACTCCTTGACGTCAAGCGCGGAACTGCTTCAGGAACGACTGCGGTGCGAATTTTTTCGACGGCGCGGCGCCCTCGGTTCCACCGGCCTCGACGTCGAGCTGCAGGACGGACCGCTCTGACCGGTGCGGGAACCGAGGTGGCCGCTCCGTAGAGGTGCCTGAGCACGGGGCGAGCAGGGTGTGCACGATCAGGGTGTCGACCAGAACAGCGGGGGGTCGGACACGATGCTGCGGTGGCCGACGTCGGTGGGGACTGT
>JAYTHM010000722.1:0-2222 GCA_043732645.1 Frankiales bacterium | reverse complement strand
CGGCCAACCTCGACGTGCAGGCTGCCCGGGCCCTGCAGACCAGGGTCGACCTCGCCGTGATCATGGTCGGCGCCAACGATGTCACCCACCGGGTACTCCCCGGTGACGCCGCCCGCGAGCTCGGCCGGGCCGTCCAGATGCTCCGGGCGTCCGGTGCCGTCGTCGTGGTCGGGACCTGTCCCGACCTCGGCACCGTCAAGCCGCTGCTCGAGCCGCTGCGCTCGGTCGCCGCCTTCTGGAGCCGCCGCCTCGCCACCGCCCAGGCCGTCGCGGTCGTCGAGAACGACGGCATCGCCGTCAGCCTCGGGAGCCTGCTCGCGGAGGATTTCCACGAGAACGACCACCTGTGGAGCGCCGACCGGTTCCACCCCTCCCCGGAGGGCTACCGGCGCGTGGCGGACGCGCTGCTGCCCAGCCTGCTCGACGCGATGGGCGTGGACGTCCCGGTGAGCGTCCCCGTCAGCAGCAGCGTCCAGGACGTCCGGATCGCCGCGTCGGTCGCCGCCCACGAGCCGGGGGTCGCGGTCGAGACCTTCGAGGGCACCGAGGGCGTCGCTGCGATCGGGCCCGGGCGGCTGGCCCGCTTGGTCCGCCGGCTGCCGCTCGTCGGCCGCGGCGCACCGGACGCCCGCACCGAGGAGACCGAGGACGCCTCAGGTGACCTGGGCACCTCCTCGGACGAGCACGGCTCCCAGGAGGGCGCCGCTCCCGCCGGTCGGCAGGGCCGTTAGCGTTGGACCGAAGGGCATTGTTGTTTGCACACCACAGGAAGCAGGAGCCCGCATGTCTGAGGCCGTGATCGTCGCTACTGCCCGCACGCCGATCGGGAGGGCCTTCAAGGGCTCGCTCGTCAGTGCCCGTCCGGACGACCTGGCAGCGTTCGCCGTCCAGACCGCACTCGACAAGGTGCCTGCGCTGCGGGTGGGTGACATCGACGACCTCATGATGGGCTGTGGCCAGCCCGCGGGCGAGGCCGGCTTCAACATCGGCCGCGCCGTCGCGGTCAAGCTCGGCTACGACTCGCTGCCCGGCACGACCGTCCAGCGCTACTGCTCGTCCTCGCTGCAGACCTCCCGGATGGCCTTCCACGCCATCAGGAGCGGCGAGGGCTCGGCCTTCATCTCCGCGGGCGTCGAGGCTGTTTCACGCTTCGGGTCTGGCATGGCCGACGTCGGCACCGCCACCAACCCGGTCTTCGCCGACGCGATGGCCCGCACCGCCGCCACCATCGAGAGCGGCGCGAGCGACTGGACCGACCCGCGGGTGGCCGGGCTGCTGCCCGACGTCTACATCGCGATGCTCCAGACCGCCGAGAACGTCGCCGTCTGGAAGAACATCTCCCGCGCCGACATGGACGAGTTCGCCACCCGATCGCAGAACCTCGCGGAGAAGGCCATCGCCAACGGCTTCTGGGAGCGGGAGATCTCGCCGTACACGCTGGATGACGGCACGGTCGTCTCCGTGGACGACTGCCCGCGCGCAGGTGTCACCGTCGAGGGCATGTCGGGCCTCAAGACGGTCTCCGGTCGTCCGGACGGGCGAGTGACCGCCGGTAACGCCTGCCCCCTCAACGACGGTGCTGCCGCTGTCGTCATCATGAGCGCCGAGAAGGCCGAGGCCCTGGGCCTCACGCCGCTTGCGCGGATCGTCTCGACCGCCGTCACCGGCCTGTCGCCGGAGGTCATGGGCCACGGCCCGGTCGAGGCGATCAAGCTCGCCCTCTTGCGAGCGGGCAAGGGTGTCGACGACATCGACCTGTACGAGATCAACGAGGCTTTCGCGGCGCAGGTCCTGTCCTCGCAGCGCGAGGTCGGTATCGACCTCGACAAGCTGAACGTTTCCGGTGGCGCCATCGCCGTCGGCCACCCGTTCGGCATGACCGGCGCCCGCATCACTGGCACGCTCATCAACAACCTGCAGACCTATGACAAGACGTTCGGCGTCGAGTCCATGTGCGTGGGTGGGGGGATGGGCATGGCCATGGTGATCGAGCGCCTGAGCTGAGCGGCGAGGCTACGTTGGGTCCTAGGAAGTCAAGGGGACCCACGCTCAGGGGCTAGGACGCAAGGCGTGGCAGTGGGCGCGACCGCGGGTGACTGCGGCCGCGCCGCCCAGGGTGGCTGGGGGTTGCTCGCCGAGCAGGTCGAAGCGGTGCGCCAGCACGTGGTCGACGGCGTCGTGGCAGACCTGGGCTGACGGCGCCAGGCGGAGGAGGTCGTCGC
>JAYTHM010000721.1:0-7615 GCA_043732645.1 Frankiales bacterium | reverse complement strand
CCGTCGCCGCCGCACAGCCGCTCGCTGCTCACGATGACGGTATGACGCTTGCGACCGGTGAGGTCCTCGTCGTCGCAGGGCGCCCCCGCTACCACGTCGCAGGCTGCCGCTACCTGGTGGGCAAGGACCCCGAGCCCGTCAACGTCGCCGCCGCCCGCGGGCAGGGCTTCACCGCCTGTGGCGTCTGCAAGCCGGACGCCGCCCTCGCCGCCGCTATCGAGACCAATCTGGCCAAGACCGATCCCACCGAGACAGCTGGTGGTCGCGCGGACGTGGCGGCCGCGCTGCCGGTCGCTGTCGAGGAGCCTGCCCTGGCCGACCGCGACACCGATATCGACTCCGACACCGACGTTCACACCGACGTCGACACTGACGTCGACCTGCAGACCGGGGTTGATGACGAGGTGGAGATCGTTGCGCCGGTCCCGGTCCCGGCCGCTGTGCGGGCGACGCGCACGGCGCCCGCCAAGCCGGCCGTCAAGGCTGCCACCGTGCCCCGAGCTGCCACCGTGAAGGCTCCGGTCAAGGCGGCTCCGGTGAAGGTCGCTCCAGTCCGGGCCGTGCCTGTCAGGGCGGCCAAGGCGACTCCGGCCAGCCCGGCGAAGAAGGCTCCTGCGGCCCTCACCAAGCGGGAGGGCGTCATCGTGATCCCGGCCGGCGGCAAGTTCCACACCCCCGGCTGCCGTTACGTGCGCGGTGCGGAGGGCACGCTGGAGCTCACCAAGGCGGCCGCCATCAAGCAGGGCTATGACCCCTGCGGGGTCTGCAACCCCTGAGCCACACAGGCACACCTACCGCACGCACAGCAACGGCCGCCTCCTGTGAAGGGGAGACGGCCGCTGTCGTCGTACGAGGGTGCTCGGAGCACAAGGGGGGGAGGCTCCGAGCACCCGTCGTCCCGCGGGCCAGCCCACGGTGCTCGAGGTCGGCACTGCATGGCAGGCCGGATAGTCAGATCCGATCACGCAGGGCGGCTGAGCGGAACGGGTCACGGGGTGGGGGTACCGGCATCGACAGGATCTCGCCGGAGGCGCCGAGTCCGGCCAGTCCGAGGACCCGGCCGAGCAGCGTGTGGGTGTTCTCGCCGCTCTCGCCGCCCTGAGCTGTCACGAGCACCCGATAGATCGTGATGTAGTGCCGCACGGGGGTGTCGTAGCTCCAGTCGACCGAGCCTAGGTGCATGGCATCGCCGCGGCTGCCGCCGATCCCCTCCCAGGGGCCGCTCCAGACTTGTACGCCGGCTGGGCCGGCGGAGTAGCAACCTCCGCGAGACACGTCGTGCCTCTGGGCCGCGACCAGCAGCGCGCGGCCCTCACGCTCGGGAAGGACAAGGGCCGGCCGGACCTGGCTCTCCAGTGCAACAGCTGAGCCCGGCCGGGTCAGGCGGAACGAGCGGTGCACGGGCTTGGGTGCGGCCAGCTCGACGGTGTGAACGGTCACCGGTTCCTCCTAGCTGATCTCACTGCTCCGGTTGGAGCAATGCTGGGGTGTCACCAGGGCTATCGGCAGGGGTAGGGGGGACCTTTTTCGGCCAAACGGGTGATTCAGCCTCCGGCTAGCCGGAGCCAGAACCGCAGCCGGAGGTCACGGTCGTCGTGGTGCGCTAGGTCTGCAGTGGGGTGGCCCTGCACGACGCTCACTGCGAGGACCTCCTCCGCGAGGCGCAGCGAGCCCTCGTGCAGCGCCTCGGCCAGCTCGCCCTCGGCAGCCCACCACAACTCGATGCGGTCGCTCACGTCGAGACCGGTGCCCTTGCGGGCATCCTGGACGAGTCGTATGACGTGGCGCACCAGGCCGGCCCGGCGCAGCACCGGGGTGATCTCGAGGTCGAGCGCGACGGTCTCGCCGACCGCGCTCGCGACCGCCCATCCTGAACGCGGCGTCTCGGTGACGATGACCTCCTCGGCGGACAGCGGTACGGCGTCGCCGTCGACCAGGACCGTCGCCGTGCCCGCCTTCAGCGCCGCCGACAGCACAGCCGCGTCGGAGGCCGCGACAGCAGCGGCGACCTCCTGCACGCCCTTGCCGAAGCGCTTGCCCAGCACCCGGAAGTTGGCCTTGACGCTCACCTCGACCAGCTCCCCGGACAGGCCCTCGAGGGTGCCGACGTTGAGCTCGGCGGCCACGAGGTCCTTGAGCTCCTGAGGGAGCGAGGCCCAGCCCTGGGCGGACACGAGGGCACGCCCGAGGGGCTGACGGGTCTTGGTCTTCGACTCTGCCCGGGCCGTCCGGCCCAGATCGACGAGCCTGCGGGTCAAGGCCACCTGGGCGGCCAGGTTGGCGTCGACGAGGGCCCCGTCGACCGTGGGCCAGTCGCGTAGGTGGACCGAGTCGGGCAGGTCGTCCCACACGCTGACGACAAGGGCGTCGTGCACAACCTCGGTCAGGAAAGGGATGAAAGGCGCGAGCAGCCGAGTCAGTACCTCCAGGCACTCGTGCAGCGTTGCCAGCGCGGCCGGGTCACCGTCCCAGAAGCGTCGACGCGAGGTCCGGACATACCAGTTGGAAAGGTCGTCGATGAGCTGCGTCAGCCGCTTGCCTGCACGCAGCGAGTCGAAGCCCTCGAGGGCCTGCGTCACGACCAGGACGGTGTCGTGCAGCTCGCTGATCGCCCATCGGTCCAGCAGGGTCTGCTGGCCGGGATCGACGGCCCCTGGAGTCCAGTGGTTCGCATCGGCGTAGAGCGTCAGGAAGGCGGCGGTGTTCCAGTAGGTGAGGAGCACCTTGCGGACTGCTTCCTCGAGCTGCTCGTGCCCAACTCTGCGTGCAGCCCAGGGGTTTCCGCCGCAGAGCATGTACCAGCGAAGGGCATCGGCGCCGTGTCGATCCATGAGCTCGTGTGGGTCGAGGACGTTGCCCAGGTGCTTGCTCATCTTGCGGCCTTCGGCGTCGAGGATGTGCCCGAGGCACAGGACGGTCTCGTAAGGGCTCTGGTCGAAGACGAGGGTCCCGATGGCCATCAGCGTGTAGAACCAGCCGCGGGTCTGGTCAATCGCCTCGCAGATGTATTGCGCTGGGTAGGCCGGCTTGACGCCGCTGTGCGGGTAGCCGACCTGGGCGAACGGCATCGACCCGGCGTCGAACCAGCAGTCGATGACCTCCGGGACCCGGGTCGCGAGCTCGCCGCACTCCGGACAGGCGAGGGTGACGTCGTCGACGAAGGGCCGGTGCGGGTCGAGCGCTGAGACATCCTTTCCTGCAAGGGATCCGAGCTCGGCGAGGGACCCCACGACAGTCAGGTGCCCGCCCTCGCACCGCCAGATCGGCAGGGGAGTGCCCCAGTAGCGGTTTCGCGACAGCGCCCAGTCGATGTTGTTGGTGAGCCAGTCGCCGTACCGGCCGTTCTTGATGGTCTCGGGGTGCCAGTCGGTCTTGGCATTCTCCTCGAGCAGGCGGTCCTTGATAGCGGTCGTGCGGATGTACCAGGAGGGAAGCGCGTAGTAGAGAAGCGCCGTGTCGCAGCGCCAGCAGTGCGGGTAGGGGTGCTCATAGGGCTTCTGGAGGAACAGCAGTCCGCGGCTGTTGAGGTCCTGCACGAGGGCCCCGTCGGCGGCCTTGAAGAACAGCCCACCCACGAGGGGTACGTCGTCGGCGAACGTGCCGTCCGGCTGGATCGGGTTGACGACGGGCAGGCCGTACTTTCGGGCGACCTGGAGGTCCTCGGCGCCGAAGGCAGGCGCCTGGTGCACAAGACCGGTGCCGGACTCGGTGGTGACGTAGTCGGCGAGCCCGACGTAGTGAGCCCTGTCGATCGTCAGCCAGTCGAACGGCCGGCTGTACGTCGTGTGCTCAAGGGCCGTCCCGGGGAACCGCTCGAGGACCTCGTGCTCACCGAGGACCGCCTCGGCAAGGGGCTCGGCGACGACGAGCACCTCCGTCGCGGTCTTGGCCACGACGTACGTCACCGTCGGGTGCACCGCCACGGCCGTGTTGGAGACGAGGGTCCAGGGCGTGGTGGTCCAGACCAGCAGGGCCGCATCCATGGCCTGCAGGGGGCCGCTGGTGACCGGGAACCGGACGTACACGCTGGGGTCGACGACCGTCTGGTAGCCCTGGGCCACTTCGTGGTCGGACAGGCCCGTCCCGCAGCGCGGGCAGTAGGGCGCGACGCGGTAGTCCTGCACGAGCAGGCCCTTGTCGTAGACCTGCTTGAGGGACCACCACACCGACTCGATGTAGCTCGGGTCCATCGTGCGGTAGGCGTCGTCGGTGTCGACCCAGTACGCCATCCGCCGCGTTAGGTCCTCGAACTCGCCGACGTGGCGCATGACCGATTCGCGGCACTTGGCGTTGAACTCCGCGATGCCGTACGTCTCGATGTCGCCCTTGCCGGAGAAGCCAAGCTCCTTCTCGACAGCGAGCTCGACCGGCAGCCCGTGGCAGTCCCAGCCTGCCTTGCGGGCCACGTACCTGCCCTGCATGGTCTTAAAGCGCGGGAACAGGTCCTTGAAGACCCGCGCCTCGACGTGGTGCGTGCCCGGCTTACCGTTGGCCGTCGGCGGTCCCTCGTAGAAGACCCACGGTTCGCCGTTCTCGGTCTGCTCGAGGCTGCGCTCGAAGACCCGGTCACGCTCCCAGCGGGCGAGCACCTCGTGCTCGATGGCGGGCAGGTCGACCTGGGCGGGGAGCTTGCTCATGCCGGTCATGCGGGTGCCTCCGTCAGTGGGTTCTCCGACGGAGGGACGAGGTTCGCGCCCCGCGGTACCACCCTCCTTGGCAGGCTGCTGCCTGCCCGCTCTTGGCGTGCTTAGGTCGCTCAGGGGGTGATCTTCGGCCTGGCCAGACCCCTGGGCTCACACCGTCCCCAGGTCGCTCGTGGCAGCGTCCGGACCTACTCGTCCCCGTCGTCGCAACGGTCGTACACCCCGTAGCTTAGCGGCGTGGGCTCCCACCGCTCCATCTGCTCTACGAAGGCCTCGTGGCCGAGGCCCGCGCTGCAGGTCGGTCGAGCCCCGCGCGGCGCGGCGCTTTGTGCGGCCATCACCGTGGCACGTATCCTCCCCACCCGTCTGAGCAAGTCCACGCGTGATGAGGGAGCTTTCATGGCCACCGAGCGCAAGCGCGGCCTGCGCGGTCTGCTGAACCGTAAGGACAAGGCTGCATCGGCGCCGGCGAAGGCCGCGACGCCTCCGCCACCTACCCTTGCTGGCCCTGCGGCCAAAGCCGCCGCGGCCAAGCCGGCCACCAAGTCGGCCACCAAGTCGGCCTCTGCACCGGTCTCGAGGGCCGCTAAGAAGGTAGCGCCGGCCAAGCGAGCCGCGCCGGCCAGGAAGGTTGCGCCCCCCACGGCAGCACCGGCGAAAATCGCGCCCTGCACGAAGGCCTCCCCGGTCAAGAAGGCTGCTCCGACCAAGGCACCCATCGCCAAGGCGACGCCTGCCAAGAAAGCGCCTGCCAAGGCAGCGCCTGTCAAGATGGCGCCTGTCAAGATGGCGCCTGTCAAGAAGGCGCCTGTCAAGAAGGCTGCGTTCGACGGGCCGGCTCTCGATGTAGTGGCTAAGGATTCTGCGGTCACCAAGACTCCTGGCCCGACCGGGGGCACCAGCGACTCCGGCCATCCCCCGACCGACCCCCCCGTTGCCGCCCCCACGCTGCCTGCCAAGAAGACGAAGGCCCGGACCAAGGCACCCCTGAAGGCAACGGTGAGCGCAAACTCCCCCTTGGCCGGTGACGACGCCTGGACGAAGAAGGAGCGCGCCGACATCCGCAAGGAGCTCGAGGTACAGGCCAAGGATCTCCGGGGCGAGATCGACGAGGCCGAGCAGCAGAACGCCGCCCTCAAGCGCGACGCCGGCTCCGAGGGGACGGGCGACGAGGCCGACGCCGGTACCAAGACTTTCGAGCGCGAGCACGAGATGTCGCTGGCCAACAACAGCCGGGACCTGCTGCTGCAGGTCGAGCGGGCGCTCGCTCGGCTCGACGCCGGCACCTACGGTCGCTGCGAGAACTGCGGCAATCCGATCCCGAAGGCGCGACTGCAGGCGCTCCCGGCCGCGACCCTCGACGTCGCGTGCAAGCAGCGCGAGGAACGGCGCTGACCAAGCCCCGCGTCCTGCTGGTCCTCGTCGCGCTGCTGACCCTCATCGCCGACATCGGCACGAAGTTGCTCGTCGTGGCCCGGCTCGAGGGCAAGGAGCCGATCGAGCTGCTCGGCGGCGCCGTGACCCTTGCCGTGTCACGTAACAGCGGGGCGGCGTTCTCCTTCGCGGAGGGCGCTACGGTGGTCTTCACGCTGGTCGCGGTGGGTGTTGCCGTCTTCATCGTGCGGACCCTGCCTCGGCTGCGCAGCACGGCCTGGGCGGTCACCCTCGGGCTGTTGCTCGGTGGGGCGGTCGGCAACCTCGTCGACCGGCTCACCCGGGCCCCGGGCATCGGTCGGGGGGCGGTCGTGGATTTCATCTCGGTCCCACACTTCGCGACGTTCAACGTCGCGGACAGCGCGATCACGGTCGGTGCGGTCCTCGCCGTGCTCCTGTCGCTGAAGGGTGTCGAAGTCGACGGCACACACCGGCGCGAAGGCACGGCAGAATAGGGAGGTGACCGACCACCGCTCCCTGCCCGTCCCCGAGGGCCTTGATGGACTGCGCCTTGACGCAGCCCTGTCGCGGCTGTTCGGGCTCTCCCGCACCGCAGCGGTGACGGTCATCGAGGCTGGCGGGGTCAGCATCGACGGCCGCGTCCGCGGCAAGTCCGACCGGGTCCTGGCCGGTGCGACCCTCGAGGTTGACCTGCCCACCGTCGAGCGGGCACCCACCAGGCCCCCGGAGGTGGTCGAGGGGCTTCGGGTGGTCCATGAGGACGACCACCTCATCGTCGTCGACAAGCCGGTGGGTGTGGCCGCCCACCCGAGCCCCGGCTGGGAGGGCCCCACCGTCATCGGCGGGCTCGCCGCCGCGGGACACCGCGTCAGTACCAGCGGAGCTGAGGAGCGGCAGGGCGTCGTGCATCGCCTCGACGTGGGTACCAGCGGCCTGATGGTCGTCGCGAAAAGCGAACGCGCCTACACCGTGCTCAAGGATGCCTTTCGCGAGCGCACCATCGACAAGCGTTACCACGCACTGGTGCAGGGACACCCTGACCCGCACACCGGCACGGTCGACGCGCCGATCGACCGGCACCCCACGAGCGCGTACAAGTTCGCCGTCGTCGCCGGCGGCCGTGACAGCGTGACGCATTACGAGACGATCGAGGCCTACCGGCACGCGACGCTTCTCGACATCCACCTCGAGACCGGCCGCACCCACCAGATCCGGGTGCACATGGCCGCGCTCAAGCACCCCTGCGTCGGCGACATCACCTACGGCGCTGACCCGACGTTGGCCAAGAAGCTGGGCCTCGAACGGCAGTGGCTGCACGCCGTACGCCTGTCCTTTGCACACCCTGGCGACGGGTCCTGGGTGCAGTTCGAGAGCCCCTACGCGCCGGACCTGCAGGCAGCCCTCGACACGATCGCCGCGATGTCGTGAGCCTGCGCGACAACCTCCGAGACTGGGACGACCGGCTGCTGCCGCGCGCCGCCGAATGCCTCGGCGCATCGGTCGCGTGGTTCTCGGCGCGCCGAGATCGGTGGCGGGCACGGCCTTCGGTCGCGCCCACCTCCGAGGGCCTGCGCGGC
>JAYTHM010000720.1:0-2226 GCA_043732645.1 Frankiales bacterium | reverse complement strand
TCGCTGTGGTGGTTCGAGCAGCTGGCCGACGTCGTACCGCACCACGTCGTGTCGTCGGACATGCGCGCGCTGGGCTTTCCGCAGGTGCAGGGCCGGGCCGTGCTGGTCCGTCGGCTCGACATGGTCGCGGTCGAGTGCGTCGCGCGCGGCTACCTCACCGGTGGCGGGCTCAGCGACTACCGCGCCACAGGCGTCGTCTCGGGCGTGAGCCTGCCAGCCGGCCTCCTCGACGGGTCGCGGCTGTCCGAGCCGGTCTTCACCCCGACCTCGAAGGCGTCGGTCGGGGAGCACGACCTGGCGATGACCTTCGACGACGTCGTCGCCCAGGTCGGCCGCGAGCTGGCGCAGGAGCTGCGCGAGGTGACGCTGCGGGTCTACGCCCGCGGGGTCGAGCAGGCGGCCCGCACGGGGATCCTGGTGGCCGACACCAAGGTGGAGCTCGGTCTGCTCGACGGGACGCTGGTGCTAGGCGACGAGGTTCTGACCCCGGACTCCTCCCGGTTCTGGCCGGCCGCGTCGTGGGCACCCGGCGGACCGCAGCCGTCGTATGACAAGCAGTACGTCCGCGACTGGCTGTCGTCGTCCGGGTGGGACAAGCAGCCGCCGGGACCCGAGCTGCCGGGTGAGGTCATCGAGCGCACCCGCGACAAGTACCTCGAGGCCTACGAGCTGCTCACGGGCTCCAGCTTCGACAGCTACCTCCGCAGCTGACCGCTCCGCTGCCTGGAGACAGGGGCGAAATGTGTCGCACGTTACGTCCTGCCAGCGAACCTGGCAGATGGGTGACCTACAGGTGACGAGGACCCCTGACGAGAACGAAGAGGTCAGGCCCCTTCGGAGGGCCTTCTACCTCCCAGGGGGAGATCATGCGCACGTCTCGCAAGAGGACTATCGCCATCATCGTGCCGGTGACCGTGCTCGCCTTGGCCGGTATCGCCACGGCCGCCGTCCTCACGACCACCTCCGCCACCCTCGGTGGCGGCTCGACCGCGGTGTCCAACAGTTGCACGCTGAAGGTCTCGTACGACCTAACCACAGACGTGCTCTACCAAGCGCCCGTTATCCTCGCGCCGACCAGTGTCGGTGGCTACTACCTCTCCAATGTCTCTGTTACACCGGGTGGCCAGCCCGACTGCAAGCTCGCAAAATTCAAGGTGACGATCGCCAAGGGCGACGGGACCTCGATCGGCGAGGGAACCGGGACGGTGGACGCTACTGGCGCTCTGGTCAGCGATGTGCCCCTGACCAAGAAGGCTCTGGCCCAGGACGTCGGTGCCGCCTACGCGACGATCACGAACATCACCGTCAACTCGACGGGCACCGCGCCGTAACCGGTCCGTTCCCGACCCCACGTCGACGGACCCCGCCCGGGCCCAGCGCCTGACAGACCCGGTGGGGGAGCGACCGCTCCCCCACCGGGCCCCCGCCCCGCCAGGATCGGAGCCCGCCATGGACCGCCGTTCTCCCGCCTCCCGCCCCACAGCGACTTGTCTGCCGGGCGCCGGCGTCGTCGCGGTGCGCGTGCTGCGTCGCGCCTCATCGGTGGCTGCCACCCCGCAGCCCGCTCCTGCCCTACGCGCCATTGCGCGGCCCTCGGTCCGCACGAGGATCCCTCTCGTGCAGGTCGCCGGCCGACCTCCCGTGACCCGCCGACCTCGCCGGCACGCCCGCAAGGTCGCGGCCCTCACCGTCGGGGGCCTGGGCTTCCTGAGCCTCGGCGGCATCGCCGTCGCCGCCGGAATGGGGGTCACCGGCAGCACCCTCGGCGCGGGCTCGGCCACCATCGCCGCATGCCAGCTGACCGGGTCCATCACCCCCACGTACGTGCCGCCGACCGCGGGGTCCCCCGACGTCGTCGACACAGGCGTGGGGTATGGCCTCAAGAGCGTCACCCTGACGGGGATCCACGCCAGTTGTGCCACCAAGACCGTCTACGTGACCATCGTCGACAGCAACGCGACCACCAAGGTCCTGGGCTCCGGATCCGCCGGCGTCGGCGCCATCGCCACCGGCTCGACCGGCACGGTGCAGGTACCGCTGTTCCCGGCCACCGGGACCTTCCTGCCCGTCGGCAGCACGGGTGCCTCGACGGCCGGTGCGAATCAGGTCGACGTCCTCATTCCCAACTAGCCAGCCCGCCCCCGTGAGAGGTCCGTCATGCGCGCCCCGGTCGTCCTCGTCCTCACCACCGCGACCCTGGCGCTCGGCGCGTCGGCGGCCACCGCG
>JAYTHM010000719.1:0-2228 GCA_043732645.1 Frankiales bacterium | reverse complement strand
CCCGGCGGAAACCAGCGGGCGCCGACCAGGGAGCCCAGGGCGAGCAGCGCGACCGAGATCACCATCAGCCCGGCCTGCGCCAGCGGCTCCGGCGGCGGCTCCAGACGCAGCCGCGTGATCCGGGCCGGGACCGCGAGCACGGCGGAGCGAACAGCCCTCGTGGGGCCGCTCGTCCGGGGCGTCTTGAGCAAGGTCATCGCGCCGCAGCGTACCCGGATGTCCCCTTTGCCGGGCGCACCGACGATCTTGCTCAGGGCCTCCGCTGCGCGTCAGGCGGGCTGGCAGTGGGGACACCAGAACAGGTTCCTGGCGGCCATCACCTGGGTCCGGACCTCGGCCCCGCAGCGCCGGCACTCGCGCCCCGCCCGCCGGTAGACGTAATGGGAGTCCTCGCGGCTCACGCGACCCGACGCGCGGGCCCGGTCCTCGCGGGCGGTGGTCACGATGCGGCCAGCCTTGACCCCGGCGCGCATAACGGTCCGGGTGTCCTCCCAGAGCGCCTCCCAGGCTCCCTGGGAGACGTCGCGGCCGGCGGTGAACGGCGACAGCCCCGCCCGGAAGAGCAGCTCGGCGCGGTAGACGTTTCCGACGCCCGCCAGAACGGCCTGGTCCATGAGCAGTTGCCCGATCGCGGCCTTGCTGCGGCTGATCCGGGTCCAGGCCCGCAGCGGGTCGGCGTCGCGGCGCAGCGGGTCCGGGCCAAGGCGGGCCAGGACGGCGGCCTTGTCCGGCGGGCTGTAGACCTCGCACGCGGTGGGGCCGCGCAGGTCCAGCCAGGCGTCGCCGGTGGTCATCCGGACCCGCAGGGCCCCGCGCGGCAGCGGCGGCGGCCCGAAACCGGTCGTCCACTTCCCGTACAGCCCGAGGTGCACGTGCAGCAGCAGCTCGCCCTCGAACGCGTAGAACAGGTGCTTGCCGTGGGGCTCGATGCCTTCGAGCACGCGCCCGGACAGCAGCTCCGCCCCGGCGTCGAAACGTCCCTGCGGACTCGACATCGACACCTCGCGCCCCTGCAGCAGCGCGCCGTGGTCCCGGGCGAGTCGGTGGATCGTGTGGCCCTCAGGCACGCGCGGCCTCGTATGCATTGACCAGGTCGATTCGGCGCTGGTGCCGCACGTCGCCGCTGAAGGGCGTGTCGAGGAACGTCACAACGAGGCCGAGGGCGGTCTGGAGGTCGTGCATCCGGGCTCCGACGCTGACCACGTTGGCGTCGTTGTGCTGCCGGGCGAGCTGGGCCGTCTCGGTGCTGTGGGCCAACGCGCAGCGGGCACCCTTGACCTTGTTGGCGGCGATCTGCTCGCCGTTGCCCGACCCACCCAAGACAACGCCCAGGCTGCCGGGCTCGGTGACGGTGGCCTGCGCGGCCGCGAAGCAGAAAGAAGGGTAGTCATCGAGCGCGTCATACCCGCTTGGGCCGTGGTCGACGGGCTCGTGCCCGAGCTCCACTAGGTGGGTCTTCAACGCCTCCTTCAGCTCGAAGCCGGCATGGTCACAACCCAGGTGCACGCGCATGCGGCAAGTCTGCCAGGGTTGCCCGGGTGACCTCGGTGCTGGGCGTGGACGGCTGCAAGGGCGGCTGGGTCGGAGCCCTCCTACTCGGTGCGGCGGTGAGCTGGCGCTTCTGGCCCACGGCGGCCGGGTTCCTCTCGGAGCCGGTGGACGTGGTCGCGGTAGACATCCCGATCGGCCTGCCCACCCGTGGCGTCCGGGCGTGCGACGTCCTGGCCCGCCGGTGCCTGCCAGGCCAGGGGTCGTCGGTGTTCCCCGCTCCGATCCGCGCCGTGCTGGCGGCGACGACCTACGCGCAAGCCCGGGCCCTGTCGGTCGCGGTGGACGGACGGTCGCTGTCGGCTCAGGCCTTCGGGATCGTGCCGAAGGTCGCGGAGGTCGACGCGGCCCGCGGGCTGGTCCGCGGGGAGCTGCTCGAGGTGCATCCGGAGCTGTCGTTCTCCCGGCTCGCGGGGGTGGGTGGGCTGCCGGTGCCGCTGCCCCGCAAGAAGTCGGCAGCGGGGGCGCTGGCCCGGGTCCAGCTGCTGACGTCGGCGTTCGGCGAGCTGCCGCTGGACCCACCCCCGCAGGCCTCCCTCGACGACTGCTTGGATGCCCTGGCCTGCCTCTGGACCGGGCTGCGCTGGCTGCGCGGTGAGGCCGAGGTGGTGGGCGACGAGCTCGACCCGACCGGTCAGGTCATGCGGATCGTGACCTGACATCTCACGGTCCCCCAGGTC
>JAYTHM010000718.1:0-2231 GCA_043732645.1 Frankiales bacterium | reverse complement strand
TGGACCGGTTCCGGCTCGTCATGGACGTCATCGACCGGGTTCCCAGCCTGGGTGCCTCGGCAGCGCACCTGCGCCAAGCCATGGTCGATGCGCGACTGCACGCCCGCGCGTACACCCGCCTCCACGGCGAGGACGACCCCACGATCCGAGACTGGACCTGGCCACAACCATGAGCCCTCACCGGCCAGACACGGGGACAGGACGCCAGCACGCGCTGATCGCCGCCGCCGCTAGCTTCACCGCCGGGACGGCACTGATCGCCGTAGGCGGTCTGACCGTGAGCAGGTCCCGAGGCAGAGCCGAGCTCCCGCTGGCACTCGTGCCGCTGCTGTTCGGCGTCCAGCAAATCACCGAAGGCGGGCTCTGGATCGCCCTGGACCATCGCCTGCCCGGCTTGCAGTCCTGGACGACGTACGCCTTCTCGTTATTCTCCCACGTTCTGTGGCCCATCTGGGTGCCCTTCGCCATCCTGCTGGTCGAGACCCATCGGCGGCGCAGAGCCCTACTCAGCGCCTTTCAAGCGCTCGGACTGACAGTCGGCCTGTACCTGCTCTACTTCCTGATCCGCTACCCCGTCAGCGCCCACATACATCAGAACAGCATCCTCTACGACTCACCCCACTTCTACCTGGCCGCCATCGTCGTTCTGTATGTGAGCGCCACCTGCGTCAGCGGGCTGTTCTCCAGCCATCGATGTATCAACGTCTTCGGCGTGCTGGCGTTCTCGCTGGCGATCCTCGCCTACGAGATTTCCCTCAAGACGTTCGTGTCCGTGTGGTGTTTCTCCGCAGCCGTCCTGAGCCTGCTCATCTACCTCCACTTCAGTGGCCCGATGCAGGCCTGTCGGCCGGCTCTCGCAGCCAGCCGCGAGCCCGTGCTCGCGGCAAAGACGGACTGATGCGCGTCCTCACGGTCAACGCAGGGTCTTCCAGTGTGAAGTTGGACCTGCTCGATGATCAGAACACCGTCGAGCATCACGCGGAGCTGCCTGCAGGGACGGACGGGTTCGACCCCGCGTCCCTCGGTCAGCTGCTGACGACCTGGGTACGGCCCGACGTGATCGGGCACCGGATCGTGCACGGCGGTGAGATCTTCAGCGGTCCAATCCGGATCGACGCCGCCGTGCGCGCTCAACTCGAAAGGCTGACTGACCTCGCGCCCCTGCACCAGCCCAAGTCCCTGGCCGCGCTGGACGCGGTGGTGTCCCAGCTGGCCGACGTGCCGGCGGTCGCAAGCTTCGACACTGCCTTCCACGGCACGATCCCCCTCGCTGCGGCCACCTACCCCGTGCCGCGTGAGTGGCGAGAGCGCTATGGGATCCGCCGGTACGGCTTCCACGGACTAGCACACGCCTACACCTCCCAGCGCGCGGCAGAGCTAGCTGGAAGGTCCACCCCGGGGCTGCGCGTCATCACCTGCCACCTCGGTGCCGGCTGCTCATTGGCAGCCGTCCTGAGCGGTAGAAGCGTTGACACCACGATGGGCTTCACGCCGTTGGAGGGCCTGGTCATGGCCACCCGGTCCGGAACGGCCGACCCGGGGCTCGTGCTCTGGCTCGAGGAGCACGAACACTTGACCCCCCGCGAGGTCGCCACAGCCCTGGAGGAGCGGTCAGGGCTCCTCGCCCTGGCCGGCACCGGTGACATGCGCGAGGTCGAAGCCGCCATCGCAGGAAGGATGCAGATGCTGCCCTGGCACTGGACGTCTACCTCCACCGGCTGGTCGCCGGCATCGCCGCCATGGCCGCCTCCCTAGGAGGCGTCGATGTGCTCGTGTTCAGTGGGGGAGTGGGTGAGCACTCCGTCGCGGTCCGCCAGCGAACGGCAGATCGCTTGAGCTTCCTCGGAGTCGCGGTCGACCCCGATCGCAACCGTGCGGCCGGGCCGGACCACAGCATTGCTGCCGGGGGCGGCCTCGTGGGGACTTTCGTCATCGCCGCCCGCGAAGACCTCCAGATCGCAGAAGAGGCACGGGCCACCTTGGCACTTGGTTAGCCGCACCTGAGGTGCGCGCACCGGCGTTGAACGACGGGGGCCGCTGTGCCAGGCTCGGTCACCTCTTCTGGCCGTCAGTTGCTCGGCGTCCGTAGCTGCCGAGAGGACGTGCTTGCGGCAATCGTCGCTTCGAAGGTGCGGGCCACACGCGGTGACCCCGGTCATTGGGGTGAAACCAGTCGGGAGCGAAGTCGGTGAGCATCGCCCGTTTGCCTTCGGCGTGCAGCGCCTCATGCA
>JAYTHM010000717.1:0-2236 GCA_043732645.1 Frankiales bacterium | reverse complement strand
TCTTGCGCAAGGCGTAGCGCCGGACGCTGCGGTCGTTGCTGGTGAAGGCACCGTCTTTGAAGACGGGGTGGGTGAACAGGTTGGTCGTGACCATCGGTACGACCATCCCGGTCTCGTCCAGGGCCGCGCGGAACCGCTTGAGGTGCCCACCACGGCCGGCGTCGTCGGAGCCGAAGGGCACGATGTCGTCGTCGTGGAACGTCACACCCCAGGCACCGAGCTCTGCCAGGCGGTGTACCGACTCGACCGGGTCGATCGGCGCCCGCGTCGCGTCACCGAACGGGTCCCTGGCCTGCCAGCCGACGGTCCACAGACCAAAGGTGAACTTGTCCTCAGGACGGGGGGGGAGCGACACTGCGGGCCTCCTACGGCATTTGTTGACCCATTGAACTTATGCTGGGCCGATGCCAGCGTCAAGGAGCGCCACCAGCCTCGGACCGGGACGTCCTGCGCGGCAACAGTCCCTGCGTGACCACAACTTGGCACTGGCACTGCGCGTCGTCGCTGACGCCACCGGCCCGGTCTCCCGGGCGCAGATCGCTAGCGCCACCGGACTGACCCGCGCCACAGCCTCCACCCTGGTGGAGCTCCTGCTGGCCGGTGGCCTGCTGACGGAGACGGCGCTCCTGACCGCCCCGGGCAGCGGCCGACCTGCCGTGGGACTTGCCCTGGCCCCCGGGGGTCTCGGTGGCCTTGGCCTTGAGGTCAACGTCGACTACCTGGCGGTGACAGTCGTCGACCTCACCGGCGAGGTCGTGCTGCGCGAGGTGCTCGACGGCGACCAGCGGGGCCTTTCGTCCGACGTGGTCCTGAAGGCCGCGGCACGGCTTGCCGCCTCCGCGCTGGCGACGGCGCGCGCGCGCGAGCTCCGCGTGGCCGGCACCGCCGTGTCCGTGCCCGGGCTGGTCCGCGACGGACGCCTCGTCCGCGCCGCCAACCTTCGCTGGTACGACGTGGACGTGCTGGCGGCCCTTCGCCGCAACCCGTCGTTGGCAGCCCTCGACCTGAGCATCGACAACGAGGCCAACGACGCCGCTCGCGGCGAGGTCACCGCTGAGCTGCGCAGCTTCCTGTTCGTCTCCGGGGAGATCGGCGTCGGCGCGGGCATCGTCCTCGACGGCGTGGTGTTCCGAGGCACCCGCGGCTGGGCAGGAGAGCTCGGCCACGTCAGCGTCGACCCGGCCGGCCCTCGCTGTCGCTGTGGCGCGCAGGGCTGCCTGGAGGTCGTGGCCGGCCTGGAGGCAGTCACCCGGGCGGCTGGCCTAACGCCCACCCAGGGACTTCCGCACGGCGTGGCGCTGACGGCTGCCGCCGAGGCCGGCGACAGTGCCACGCTGGCT
Source organism: Frankiales bacterium (assembly GCA_043732645.1). Lineage (GTDB taxonomy): Bacteria > Actinomycetota > Actinomycetes > Mycobacteriales > SCTD01 > RYN-111. Next base: position 896 of record JAYTHM010000717.1, on the reverse strand, counting down.
GCGCTCGAGGCCGCAGCCAGGGCGCTAGCCACCGCGCTCGGCGGAGCGCTCCACCTGCTCGACGTCGGCACGGTCGTGCTGGGCGGCGCCTACGCACGTCTTGCGCCCTGGTTGGTCCCGACCCTCAGCCAATGCCTGCAGGAGCGGTTGCTCTGGTCCAGCTGGGAAGGGCCCATCGTGCGTCCCGCTGCCCGGGGCGCCGAAGCCGCGAGCCTGGGTGGTGCACGTTCAGTGGTTTCGCGACTGCTCTCCGAACCGGAACGCTGGCTCGTGACCTGATTGTTACGGAGTAGTGATCAGGAAACGGTCCGGAAACCTTGTGACCTGAACCACAAGATCCATATGTTGTGGCGCACAACAAAAGACCGGGAGGCGTTGACCTCTCCGGAGCGGACGCATCGCGCAAGCCATCAGGGCTGACGAGTCCGCGGTTTCCAGCCACGAAAGGAACTGCGCATGCGCAAGACCACCCTGCTCGCGGTCGCCGGAACCTCGGCGCTCACCATGCTGCTCGCCGGTTGCGGCAGCTCGAGCACGAAGAAGACCGACAACGCCGGGGCCGGCGCCAAGACCGGCAAGGTCGGGGTCATCCTGCCCGACGCCACGACGTCCCCGCGCTGGGAGGCCAACGACCGCCCGCTGCTGACCGCGTCCTTCAAGACCGCCGGCATCACCGCCGACATCCAGAACGCCAACGGAGACAAGTCTAAGTTCGGCACCATCTGCGACGGCATGATTAACGCGAGCGTCAACGTCCTGCTGATCGTCAACCTCGACAGCGACTCCGGTTCCGCCTGCCTCAAGAAGGCCCAGGCGGCCGGCATCAAGACGATCGACTACGACCGCCTCACCCTTGGCGGCGGCGCGTCGTACTACGTCTCGTTCGACAACGTCGC
>JAYTHM010000716.1:0-7652 GCA_043732645.1 Frankiales bacterium | reverse complement strand
CGCCGTCGGCGAGGGTGACGGCGAGGTCGACCAGGACCCGCCCGGGCTGGTGCGTCGGGGTCCCTCGGTAGGTCCCGATCACGGCGTCGGTCCAGCCCGCGGTCAGGCCCGAATCGTCGGCCAGTTCCCGCAGCAACACCGCGCCGGCGTCCGACACGATCCCGACACCATCCGCGGTGACTTCCGGTCGCGGCGCTCTCGTCGTACTCTTCACTCGCGAAGTGCCTCTCCGTGCAGGGAATCTGGACCGTCAACAAGCCCATTTTCCCCTACAGAGCAGGCACTTTCGCGCTCTACAACCCCGTGTCGCGACTACCGCCGTGAAAACCCGAGGCTAGACCTCTGACCTGCCACGTCACACGCAGCACTCGTTCTCGATGCCCAAGACGTTGCCAAGTTCCTGCCGCAGGAGATGCGGGGCCGCCGTCAGGGGTGTTTCCTTCAGGAGCGCTGGGCGGGAGTCGATGTATCCCGTGACCGCCGAACCGGGCTTCCCGACCTTCCGAAGGGCTATGTTGCGCAATGCCGATTACGCCACCCAGGACTCCGATCTTCGTGGATGCTTCAGGTCGGCGGGCGCGTTGGGCCCGTGCCGCATTCTTGACGGTCGGCGGGTTGGCGTTGCTGTACGTGGCGACTGTGGCGTTGTCGCTGGTACTTCCAGCTGGCACGCTGCACCTGACCGTCCCTGGGTTGGGTCCGGTCCTTGCTGGGCCCGCGCCCGCCCCGGTGAGCGGCCGCGATGGCGACTGGCAGCGCAAGCTCGCGACGCTCCTTTCGACTGGGGGGCCGTATGCCGCAGCGGCTGAGCAGGGTGGCTCGCCGGGACCGGGGCCTTCTGCCAATCCTGTGAGCGGCCCCGCTCCGGTGGCGTCCGCCGTGCCGGTGTCCGGGTCCCCGGCGACCCCGACGCAGAAGGCGTCGAGCAGGCCGACGGGCCAGCCCCCTGCGTTACCCTCACCCCGTTCCACCGGCAGGCCGGCGGTGTCTAGCGGGCCGACGCCGCGCGCTACGCCGTCCCCCGCGCGCGGCAACGGGCGCAGCAGGTCACTTTCGCCGCACCCGAGTTCTCTTAAATGAGGCAGGTACCTCCGCCGGCGGTCCGGCGTCGGCTGCCGCGTGCGCACTGGGCGATGTTGACGTTCTTGCTGCTGGCGATCTTCGCGGCGCTGTGCCTGCAGGGCTTGACCGAGGGTGTCGGTCAGGCCCAGACCGACAGCTTGGCGGGTACCGCGACCGTGAGCGGCGGGGGCCCTGTGTTGTACGAGGGCCTGCACGGATTGACCTCGCGCGGGCTCCCCGCCCGGACCGTCGCGCTGACCTTCGACGACGGGCCTGACCCCACCTGGACGCCCCAGATTCTGGCGATCTTGAAGCGGGAGAATGTCCCGGCGACGTTCTTCATCGTCGGGACCCGTGCGGCGCAGCACTCTGAGCTGGTGCGGCAGGTCCTCGCGCAGGGCAGTGAGGTCGGCGCGCATACCTGGTCGCACGCTGATCTCGCGAACAGTCCGTGGTGGCGTCGCAACCTCGAACTGTCGTTGGGACAGCTGGGCCTTGAGGGCAGCGCCGGGGTGAGTAGCGCCCTGCTGCGGCCTCCCTACTCCTCCGGGCCCAATGCCCTCACGCCAGCGGACGTCCGAGTCATTGCCTCGTCCGCCAGGGCGGGTTACGTCACAGTTCTGGCCGACCGCGACGCGGAGGACTGGATGCGTCCAGGGGTCCCTCGTATCGTGCAGGGAGCGTCCCCGTCCGGTACCGCTGGGGCGATCGTGCTGATGCACGACGCCGGCGGCGATCGCTCGCAAACCGTCATGGCTCTGCCGTTCGTCATCGAGCGGTATCGGCAGGCGGGGTTCCGCTTCACGACTGTCTCGGGGGGCCTGGGCCTACCGGAACGGGCAGTGGACACCCCCGTCCACGGCGGCCGGCGGCTGCTAGGGCTGGCGCTGCTGCTGGCGGTGCGCTTGGCGAGCCTGTTCACCCGAGCCGTGAACTGGATCATCCTGCCGCTGGTGGTGCTGGTCTTGGTCCGGACCCTGATGGTTGCGTTAGTGGTCCGCCCCCACCAGCGGATCTCCCGGGCGCGCCTGACAGGCCCGGAGTTCGCCGAACCAGTCAGCGTCCTGGTGCCGGCCTACAACGAAGCGGTCGGCATCGAGGCCGCTGTACGGTCCCTTGCCGCGAGCGACTACTCGGGTGCGCTGGAGGTTCTAGTCATCGACGACGGTTCCACCGACGGCACCGCTGACATCGTCCGGTCCCTTAAGCTTGCGAGGGTACGGGTGGTGAGCCAGCCCAACGGTGGGAAGGCGGCCGCCCTCAGGACCGGCACCGAGCTCGCCAGCCACGACATCCTGGTCATGCTCGACGGCGACACCGTCTTTGAACCGCAGACCATCCGGCATCTCGTCCAGGTGCTACGAGACCCGCGAGTCGGGGCCGTGTCGGGCAACGTCAAGGTGGGCAACCGCAAGGGGCTGCTCGGACGCTGGCAGCACCTTGAGTACGTTGTCGGCTTCAACCTCGATCGTCGGCTGCTGGATGTGCTGCGCTGCATCACCTGCGTCCCGGGCGCCATCGGGGCGTTCCGCCGCCAGGCACTCAACGACGCCGGAGGGATGAGCACCGACACCCTCGCCGAAGACACCGACGCCACGGTCGGCATCCTGCGCGCCGGGTGGCTCGTCGTCCACGAAGAACGCGCCCGTGCCTGGACCGAAGCACCGAGCAACCTCAGGGACCTGTGGAAGCAGCGCTACCGCTGGGCCTACGGCACCACGCAGGTGATCTGGAAGCACCGCGCCGCCATGGTCGAAGGTGGCCCCAGCAACCGGCTTGGCCGCGTCGCCCTACCCTCCCTGCTGCTGTTCCAGGTGCTACTCCCGGTCCTGGCGCCGGTCATTGACGTGTACGCGATCTACGGACTGCTTACCGGATCGACCGGGCGACTGATCCTGGTCTGGGGCGGCTACCTCGGCGTGCAGACGCTGCTATGCGCCTACGCACTCAGACTCGAGGGTGAGAGCCTCAAGCCGCTTTGGAGCCTTCCTCTGCAGCAGTTCGTCTACCGCCAAATCGGCTACCTCGTCGTCATTCAGTCCGTCGTCAGCGCCCTATCCGGGGTCCACTTGCCCTGGCACAAACTCCAACGCACCGGCGACGTCACTGTCACCGTCCCTGCCTAACCACGAACGACAAGCGCATTACTCCGGGAGCGAAGTGTGCGAGATTCCCGCGCGGCCGCTCCGGGGATCTTTTGTCCTACGCGAGGCCGACGACGACGTCGCCGATCTCCGCCGCTACGTGCAGGAGACCGGCACGGCCAAGGCGACCATGTCCGGCGGTGGCCTGCTAAGGCTGGAAGCGGCCCCGCGCTGCAACAGCTGGGGCTGGCCACGACCGTGCTCGAGCTTTGCCCACGACTGCTCGTCCGGCAGGTCGACGCGCGGGCCTCCCAGCTGTTCAGCGCCCACCTCGGCAACCTCAGCATCGAGGTGGTGGACGGCACGTCAGTCGCCGGGGTGCTCGGTCGCTCCTGCGTCACCTTGGTGTCGCTGTCCGACGGCAGGACCCTCAGTAGCGACCTGTGCCTGGTGGCCGCGGGCATCGTGCCCAACGCCTCGCTGGCCACCCAGGCGGGCCTCGCCGTCAACCGGGGGGTGCTCGTCAACGCGCAGACGCACGTCTGCACAGCATGTCAACGCCGCAGGTGACGTGGCTGAGGTTGACGGGCGGTCTATGGGTTGTGCCGGTGGCCGTCAACCAGGCGGAGGTGGCGGCCCGCAACGATCTCGGGGCGACGGAGACGAGCACGACTTCCCTCCCCCCGGGTGATCTTGAAGGGCGTCGGCATCGACCTCGTGTCGGTGGGTCGCGTGGAGCCGGAGGTAGGCGACGAGGTCCTCGTTGTAGACGACAGACGCAACGAGTACGCAAAGGTGGTCGTTCGCGACTGGGTGGTTGTTCGCGACGGGGTGGTCGGCGGCGGACTGGCGCTGGGACGGCCGGGCGACCACGAGCTGCTGCTGGCCGCGGTCAAGGCCGGAACACCAGCCGAGGAGGTCCTCATGCGGCTCCCCATCACCACGGTTCCGGCGCTGGCGACGGCCGAGCCGAGCCAATCCCCTGTTACGCCACACCGAAATTTGCTTGGATCGTGCCTACCCGGCTCGCCGCTGGCCCGGAGGCGCCGCCGTTGTTGGCCTCACGGTGGCCTCGATGCACTAGCGCTCCACGAGCCTGACCCGGCTCTGCACGTCAACTCCACCCTCAACGACGTGGTCATTCACGCGGGGTTTCGGCGGTCCCGCGGCCGTTGGCGCCACCCACGTACGTAGGCACCCACCAGCGAACACCGACTTTCCGGGAATGCTGCTAACACGACCCTGCCACATTTGGTGGATCACACCCCCACTGACGGGAAGATTCCCTTATGCCAGCGGCGGTGAGGGGGTTGAAGGTGACCTCATAGTCCACGTGTCGGAGCTGGTTGAGGGCCCGTTGCTTGCTTGTCGGGGTTGAGCTTGCTGTAGTAATCGCCGCCGAGGTCGTCGTAGAAGCTCAAAACTCCAGCAAAAGATCAGCGGCGGCTGGCGCTGCGACACCGGAGCCGAAGCCTTCCTCGGCGTCCGGTCCTACCTCGGCACCGCCCGCAAACACGGCCAGAGCGCCATGGTCGTCCTGCGCGACCTGTTCACCGGTCAGCCCTGGATCCCCGCCGTCGGCGCAAGCCCATAGCCGGCAGGGCCTGAACAGTTACGGGTAGCGGTCAAAAAGCGGTCCACAATTTCTTGCATTTGCCTTCTGACCTGCGAGGTGACACAAACCCCTGGCAGGTCTTGCCCTCGCGTGGAATCCCGACACTCATGCCACGGTAGGGGGTGGCCTTCAGGCCCCGCGAAGGGCTGTCACCACTTGGCGCGCAGGAGGGCATCCAGCACGAGGGCGGCCCCTAGCTGGAGCCCGAGCCACTGTCGGGGCCTGGGCAAGCGGGCGGTTGCGACGAGCAACCACGGGACGAACGGCAGCCAGATGCGCTCGACCTCGCCGCGGGAGGCACCCGACAGATCCGAGACGGCCACCGCGACCAGGACTGGCGCGACCAGCCAGGCCAGGGAACCGCGGGTCCAAATCGTCAGCGCCGTCACCCCAGCCGGTCCGAGCGCGACCGCCAGGACGGCCAGGTTCGCGACCAGGAAGTACTGGTACGGCCGCGACCCGCCGTCACCGGCGCGGACCCGCACCAGCGTCTGGTCCAGCCCGTCGGGGTAGAAGAACCCGAAGTACCAGAAGAAGCCGAGCACGACGAGCACGCCGAGGCCTACCCAGGCCAGGGGGCGGACCCGGCGGGTGACCGCCAGCACGAGCAGCCCCAGCGGGATCACGCTGTAGCTGAGCATGAGGGCGATTCCGATCACGACGCCACCTGCCAGGGCACCGCGGCGGACGGTCAGGAGGGCAACCCCCCAAGCTATGACGGCCATGAACAAGGCGTCAGCGCTGACAGCCACCCACAGCGCCGCCGGCGCGAGGGCCACGAACGGCGCGCAGGCCCTGGCGGCGGGCTCGTCCACGACCTCCCTCACCGTCACGAGGACGGCCGCGACCGCCGTACATCCGACTCCGACGAACATGATCGCGGCCGGGCCGGGCCCACCGAGCCCGACGGCCCGCAGGCCGGCGAGGACGAGCAGCAAAAGTGGTGGGTGACCGGCAACCTGTGTCGTCCAGGGGTGCGGCCCGTGCGCGATCGTCGCGGTGAAGCCGTGCAGCAAGCTCGCGAAGCCGACCACCCGGGGCACGTCGTGCAGGTACTCGCCGCTCGGCAGCAGCGGGTCCCGCAGGGCCGCCGGCCCGTCCATCAGCGCGAGCGACACGCTCCACAGCACCGCGGCGCCGGTCGACCCGGCGAGCAGCCATCGCCACGGCAAGGTAACCAGCCACGACGCGGAGCGGTAGAGCAAGACCGCCGCCAGGACGGGTATGACAGTCCACGCACCGACTCGCGGGCCGTAGTGGCCGGCGAACGGCGGGGCGTACAGGTCGAGCCTGGGGTTGTCCCACACCAACGCCCACAGCCCGACGGCCAGTGGGAGCACGACGACCATTGAGGCGGGCCCCCACCATCTCGCCAGCCCTGTTGTTGGCCCTGTGGTTGGCCCTGTGGTCGGCCCTGTGGTCGGCCCTGTGGTCGGCATAGCGCGACGCTAGTCACGGCCGGCTGAGCCGGGGCGGGACGGCCATGGAGCGTCCGCAGGCCGTAACCCCTCGAAGCTCCGCGCCACCGAGGTTGCCGCCGCCAGGATCCCAACGGCGGCAGCGGCGTTCTCGAGGGACCCGGACAAGATGGCCGAGACGGCGTCCGCGAGCGGCAGCCAGCGGGCGGTCATCTCCAGCTCCTCGTGCCCCTGCACGTCGCGCTCGACGGCCCGGACATCCCGGGCGAGGTAGAGCCGGATCGCCTCGTCCGTCATCCCGGGACTCGTCAGGACGTCCGCCAGCACATGCCAGGTGTCCGCCGCGTAACCGGCCTCCTCCTTGAGCTCGCGCTGGGCGGCCAGCAGGCCGGGCTCGCCGACCACGTCAAGCAGACCCGCGGGGAGCTCGTCGAGCCGGCGACCGACCGGGTGCCGGTACTGCGTGACGACGAGGACCTGGTCCCCGTCGAGCGCGACCACCCCGACCGCACCGGGGTGGACGACGACGTCGCGCTGGGAGGAGGTCTCCCCCGGCATCGACACGATGTCGCGCCGCATGTCGATGATGCGCCCGTGGTAGACGGTCTCGGAGCTCAGAACCTCGTAGTCATGCACACCGTCACCCTCTCAGACGCCCACGTTCTAGCGGCGGCCGTTCTAGCTCGACCCCAAGGTAGACGGCGGCCACAAGGGCCGAGCCCGCCGAGGAAGACGAGCACGATCAGACGACAACAAGCTACTCGGCAGCAGCCCGGGAGCGGGCCCGGCCGTAGAGGATCACAGCCACCACGAACGGCCCGACCACGGACGCCAGCAGCAACGCGATCCCGACTGCCGGTGGGAGGGAGAACCCGCTGCAGGAATCGGCCTGGCTGGTGACGGTCCCGTCGGAGGTCGTCCGGATGCTGCCCGAGCCGGTGTGCCCGCCCGCGGTGAGGCCGAAGACCAGGATGCCGCCGGGCCCGCCGGGCACGACCAGGGTCCCGAGCAGCTTCTCGCGCCAGGTCCAGCGGCCGCTCCACCAGAGCAGCGCGACGCCCACGAGCCAGCCGACGACCCCCCTGGGCGGCCGCCACGATCTGCTCGGGCTCCCCAACCGGTGCAGCAGGGTGCGTACGGCGGCCTCGTCGGCAGCAGCCCCGGCCGCACGAGCGGCCTGCAGGTGCTCGGTGATGCCCTCGACGAGCTCGTCGACGCTGGGTGTGGTCATGGCTTCCCCTTCAGGAGCAGCTGGTCGACGGAGTCGCGGAAGCGCTCCCAGTCCTCGGTGAACCCGCCCAGAGCGCGGCGGCCGTCCTCGGTCAGCGCGTAGTAGCGGCGAGGCGGTCCGGACTCCGACTCGGCCCAGGTCGTGGTGACCCAGCCCTCCCGCCGCAGCCGCGAGAGCAGGGGGTAGATGGTGCCTTCGCTCGTCACCAGCCCGTCGACGTCACTGAGCCTCCGGACGAGATC
>JAYTHM010000715.1:0-7668 GCA_043732645.1 Frankiales bacterium | reverse complement strand
ATGCCGCGAGGCGGCCCCCGACCGGGAAGCCGCCTCGAGCGGGCTGTGCTGACTACGGACACGCCCCTCGCGCTGATACGCGCGCACCCGTCGCGCTGACTACCGCTTGGAGTACTGCGGAGCCTTGCGGGCCTTCTTCAGGCCGTACTTCTTGCGCTCCTTGATCCGCGAGTCGCGGGTCAAGAACCCCACCTTCTTGAGGGCGGGACGGTCGTCAGGCTCAATCATGATCAGCGCGCGGGCGATGCCGAGCCGCAGCGCGCCGGCCTGGCCGCTGATGCCGCCGCCGTGCAGGAGCGCGATGACGTCGTACTGCTCGGCCTTCTCAAGTGTCACGAACGGCTCGTTGATGGCCTGCTGGTGCACCTTGTTCGGGAAGTAATTCTCAAGGGTGCGGCCGTTGAGCTTGTACTGGCCGGTACCGGGGACGAGACGCACCCGGACGATGGCCTCCTTGCGGCGGCCAACAGTCTGAATGAGTTCTGGAAGCGTTGTGGTCACTGGGACACCTGGCGAAGCTCGTAGGGAACCGGGCTCTGCGCCAGGTGCGGGTGGGTCGGACCTGCGTAGACCTTCAGCTTCGAGAGCATCTGACGGCCCAGCGTGTTGTGCGGGAGCATCCCCTTGATGGCCTTCTCGATGATCCGCTCGGGGCGGGTCGCGAGGACATCGGCGTACGGCGTGCTGGTGAGGCCACCCGGATACCCGGAGTGGCGGTGGACGCGCGACTGCGCGGCCTTGTTGCCCGTCAGCACAATCTTGGCCGCGTTGACGACGATGACGAAGTCACCGGTGTCGAGGTGCGGCGCGTAGTACCGCTTGTGCTTGCCGCGGAGCAGGATCGCGGTCTGGCTGGCCAGGCGACCCAGCACGATGTCGCTCGCGTCGATGACGTGCCATTGGCGAGTCACGTCAGACGGCTTGGGCTGGTACGTGCGCACGGCTCTGCTCTTCTCTACGGCTGCTGCGGGTCGTGCCAGGGCGCGCATGACGTATGGCGCGCCGGACAACAGCAGGAAACGATACCCGAGAGCGGTGTCGACCTCAAGGAGCGCACATCTGGCGCAGATCCCGGCCGGCGGACTCGCTAGTCCTCGGGCCCATCAACCGAACATCGGGGGTCACGTCATCGCTCACGGATCACCCGCCCCTCGTCCCAGACCGGCTCGGGAGACTCGTAGACGTCCCCGGACGACCCGAACACCAGGAACCGGTCGAAGCCGCGCGCGAACCACCGGTCGTGGGTGACCGCCATGACGGTGCCGTCGAAGGCCTCCAGGCCCTCCTCGAGCGCCTCCGCCGAGGCCAGGTCGAGGTTGTCGGTGGGCTCGTCGAGCAGCAGCAGGGTCGCGCCGCCGAGCTCGAGCAGCAGCACCTGGAAGCGAGCCTGCTGGCCGCCGGACAGCGAGTCGAAACCCTGGTCGGCCTGCTCCTGCAGCTCGTAGCGCCGCAGGACCCCGATCGCCTGCCCCCGCTCGAGACCTCGTCGCGCACCGTCGCCACGGTGGAGCACCTCGGTGAGGGTCTTACCGTGCAGCTCAGGCTGGTCGTGGGTCTGCGCGAACCACCCAGCGACGACCCGGGCACCGAGCCGGTGCAACCCAGTGTGCTTCACGTCCTGGCCGGCAAGCAGCCGCAGGAAGTGCGACTTGCCGGACCCGTTCGACCCGAGCACGGCGACGCGCTCGCCGTAGAACACCTCGAGGTCGAAGGGCTTCATCAGGCCGGTCAGCTCGAGCTTCTCGGTCGTCACCGCGCGTACGCCGGTGCGACCGCCCCGGAGCTTCATGGTGACCTTCTGGTCGACGACCTGCTCCGGCGGCGGGCCGGCCGCCTCGAACTTCTCGAACCGGGTCGTCATCGCGGAGTACCGCGAGGCCATGTCCGGGCTGATCTTGGCCTGCTCGCGCAACGTGATGACGAGCTTGCGCAGACGCTCGCGCTCCTCGTCCCAGCGCTTGTGGAGCTCCTCGAGCCGCTCCCGGCGGGCCTGCCTGGCCTCGGCGTAGGTCCCGAAGCCGGCCCCGTGGACCCAGGTCCCATGCGCCTCGACGGTGATGACCCTCGTCGCCGCATTGTGTAGCAGCTCGCGGTCGTGGCTGACGAACAGCACGGTCTTGGGCGACTCAGCGAGCGCCGCCTCGAGCCACCGCTTGCCGGGCACGTCGAGGTAGTTGTCGGGCTCGTCGAGCAGCAGCACTTGCTCCGGCCCACGCAGCAGCGCCTCGAGGGCGAGCCGCTTTTGCTCGCCACCGGACAGGGTGTGCAGCTTGCGGTACATGCACGCGTCGTAGGTCAGCCCGAGCGCCGCCATCGTGCAGACGTCCCACTGCACCTCCGCGTCGTAGCCGTGCGCGTCGCCCCAGTCGGACAGGGCCGTTGCGTAGCGCATCTGGTTCTTCTCGGTGTCGTCCTCCATCATCGCCAGCTCGGCCGCCTCGAGGCCCCGGCCAGCGTCGCGCACCCCCGGGGCGGCGAGGTCGAGCAGCAGGTCGCGGACCTCGGTGTCGTCCCGGATCGAGCCAATGAACTGCCGCATCACCCCGAGGCCTCCGCCCCGCGCGACCGCCCCTGAGCTGGGAACGAGGTCGCCGGCGATGATCCGCAGCAGTGTCGTCTTCCCGGTGCCGTTGGCGCCCACGAGGGCGGTCTTGGTGCCGTCCCCCACGCGGAAGCTGGCGTCCTCAAAGAGCGCCCGCCCGTCAGGAAGGATGTAGCTCAAGGACTGGCAGTCGACGTACCCCATGCCCCCATGATCGACGATGGCTGCCACTGACCGCGAGGGCTTAGGGCAGGAGCGCCCAGTAGTCCTCGCCGGCCTCCTTCACAAAGCCCGTCGAGAGGTAGAGCCTGAGAGCGGTGTCGTTGGCCGTCTCGACCTCGAGGGTCACCCGGTCGCACCCCTGGGCGCGCAGCAGCCGGCAGCATCGCTCCAGCACGTCGCGCCCGATCCCACGGCCCTGGTAGTTCGGGTCGACGCCGAAGCCGTAGACCGCCCCGGTCGCGGCATGGACCTCGGACGTCCTGTGCAGGCTGAGCCGCAGCGTGCCGACCACCACCCCCGTCAGCTCGGCGACGTAGGTGGTGTCACTGTGCCGGTGCAGGACGTCAACTGGCGGGTCACCGCCGAAGGCCCCCTTGAGCAGCCGCCGGACATCCTCGCGGTCCTGCTCCACAGCGACCCTCAGCACGACCGCAGGGTTGCGGTCCGCCCCCTCGGGGGTGTCTCCCAGGACGAGGAAGTGCTCGCTGTGGTCGCGTTGGGCGCCGTGCCGCTGGGCGAAGGCGCGGCCGGCCATCGAGACCGTCGGCGTCACGAGCAGCAGTCGCTCGTAGCCCAGGGCACGGACGAGGGGCCTGGCGGCCTCCAGCAGGGCCGTGCCAACCCCCTGCCGGCGTGCGCCGGGAGCCACCATCCCGGCCAGCTCGACGTCCGGGTGCCCGAAGGCGTAGATGCCGAGGAAGCCGAGCAGCCGGTCACCGTCCCACCACAACAGGTCGGCGTCGGCGGCGGTCCGGTGCGCGAGCACGCTCCACTCGAGCTTCAGGCGACCCCCGTCCGCAGCGACAACCTTGCGCTCGAGGGCGGCGATCGCGGTCAGTGCGCGGGGGTCCAGGCCATGGGTGACGGTCAGCACGAAAGCGATCCTGCCCCGGCGACCGAGCCACGCGCGAGCGCTTTGCGACAGGTGACCTGCCTGCGGCCTCCGCCTTTCCACCCGCTCGTTTGCCTGCCGTCGACTGCAGGTGAGGTGGCCCGTCACCACCTAGTGCGCCACCCACTTCCCCGTGGAGGACCTGATGGAGGGCTACCTGCGCCGCTGCACCGCTGGCTGCCTGGCCCTGGGCCCGGTCGACCTCATCCTCGGCTGGAGCTCGGCTCCCACCGCCGCCTGACCGTCGTCCAGCGGGGTCAGGCGCGCAGGTTGCGGGTGACGGTCTGCCGCGCAACCAACTGGTCGTCCGGCGGGTAGTCCACCGCCTCCAGCGTCAGCCCGTGGGCCGGCGCGACGATCACCCCCGACGCCCGCTGGGTCTGCGCCAGCAGTGATGCAGGCCAGTCGGCCATGCGGCGTCCGTCCGCGGCCGCCAGCAGCGCCCCCACCAGCGAGCGGACCATCGAGTGGCAGAAGGCGTCGGCCTGCACCGTCGCCACCAGCACCCCGTCCGACTGGCGCTGCCAGTCCAGGCGCAACAGCCTCCGGACCGTCGTCGCGCCCTCGCGCTTCTTGCAGTACGCCGCGAAGTCGTGCAGCCCGACCAGGCCCGTGGACGCCTCGCGTAGCACCTCGAGCTCCAGCGGCCGCGACCACTCGAGAGTGTCCCAGCGCCGAAGCGGATCGACGTGGGCCGGGCTGTCGGCGACCCGGTAGGTGTAGGTCCGCGACAGGCCGCAGAACCGGGCGTCGAAGCCGTCGGCAGCGCGCACCACCCGGCGCACCTGGATGTCCTTGGGCAGCCGGCCGTTGAGGCGGCGCAGCAGCAGGCGGTGGTCGGCCAGGCTCTGCGGCACGTCGAGGTGGGCGACCTGGCCTCGGGCATGCACGCCGGCGTCGGTGCGTCCCGCGACCGTCAGCCGCGGCAGGTCGCTCCGCCGGGCGACCGTCGCGAAGGCACTCTCGAGCTCCCCCTGCACGGTCCGCTGGCCGCTTTGCGCCGCCCAGCCCGCGAAGTCGGTCCCGTCGTAGGACAGGTCGATCCGGATCCGGACGACGGGGTCATCGGCGGCCACCGCATCGTCAGGCTCCTGCTCCTGCAACGGCGCGAGCCCGCCCTCCCCCGTGGGGAGAGCGGGCTCGGGGAGCGCGCCTGTTACTTGTCGTCCTCGGCAGGAGCCTGGGCCGCCGGAGCCTCTGGCACGTTAGCCGCAGGGGCCTGCCCCGCGAGCAGGTCCTCCTGCACCGGGGTCTCAGCGCTCTCGACGGTCTCGGCGGTCTCGGCGGTCTCGGCGGTCTCGGCGGTCTCGGCGGTCTCGGCGGTCTCGGCGGCGAGAACGTCGGCCGCGTCCTTCTCGGCAGCGGCGTCAGCAGTCTCGGCGTCAGCAGTCTCGGCGTCAGCAGCGTCAGCAGCGCCAACCCCGGCGACGACGGCGGCCGCGGTCGGGGACTCGGCGGCAAGCTCTTGCGCAGCCTCGCGTGTCGCGCCCGTCGGGGCCTTGCTCTGGGCGAACTGCGTGCCTCGGGCACGCTCGGCCTCACCGACGGCCCGCTGCGCGACGGTGAGCGCCTCGACCAGCTCGATGATGGCCATCGGGGCGTTGTCACCCTTGCGCGGGCCGAGTTTCACGATGCGGGTGTAGCCACCGGGCCGGGTCGCGAAGCGGGGGCCGATCTCGTCGAACAGCGCGTGCACGACCGTGTTGCCCGAGCCGTCGTCCATGAGGCTGTTGTTGTGCAGGCGCTTGAGGACCTGGCGACGGGCGTGCAGGTCGCCGCGCTTGGCAAAGGTGATCAGGTGCTCGGCGTACGGACGCAGGCGCTTGGCCTTGGCCTCGGTGGTGGTGATGCGGCCATAGGTGAACAGCTGCGTCGCGAGGTTGGCGAGCATGTGGCGCTCGTGCGCCGGGCTGCCACCCATCCGGGGACCCTTGGACGGCGTGGGCATCTGCGTACTCCTGTCAGAGGCGGGAGCGGCCCGGTCATGGGCTGCTCCGTGGGGGCGGTACCGCAGTCGCGGTGTCCCTGTCTGTCGTGCGGTTCTTGCTGGTCAGTGCTGGTCAGTGCTGGTCAGTGCGGGTCAGTGCGTTCCAGCACGGGTACGGCGACCCACACTGGTTCGCCGTACCCGGTCGAGCTAGAGCTGCTCGGTCTCGGCCAGGGAGCCGCCGTCGTCGTCGCCCTCTCCGTCGGAGAACGGCGAGTAGTCGTCGGTCCCGTAGGACTGGGCGACCTGCGAGGGGTCGAAGCCGGGGGGCGAGTCCTTCAGGCCAAGGCCCATCTGGTGGAGCTTGACCTTGACCTCGTCGATCGACTTGCTGCCGAAGTTGCGGATGTCGAGCAGGTCCGCCTCGGAGCGGGAGACGAGCTCGCCAACCGTGTGGATGCCCTCGCGCTTGAGGCAGTTGTAGGAGCGGACGGTCAGGTCCATCTCCTCGATCGGCAGGGCCAGGTCCGCGGCGAGGGCCGCGTCCGTCGGCGACGGGCCGATGTCGATGCCCTCCGCCTCGTCGTTGAGCTCCTGAGCTAGACCGAACAGCCCGACAAGGGTCTTGCCGGCGCTGGCGACGGCGTCCCGCGGCGTCATGCTGTTCTTGGTCTCGACGTCGATGACGAGCTTGTCGAAGTCGGTGCGCTGCTCGACGCGGGTCGCCTCGACCTTGTACGTCACCTTCAACACGGGGCTGTAGATGGAGTCGACCGGGATGCGGCCGATCTCCTGGCCGGCCTGCTTGTTTTGCACGGCGGAGACGTAGCCCCGCCCACGCTCGACGGTCAACTCGACCTCGAGCCGGCCCTTGCCGTTGAGCGTCGCGATGTGCAGATCGGGGTTGTGCACCTCGACACCGGCCGGGGGCGCGATGTCGGCGGCGGTGACCGGGCCGGGACCCTGCTTGCGCAGGTACATGACGACCGGCTCGTCGCTCTCGGAGGAGACGACCAGTTCCTTGAGGTTCAGGATGAGGTCGGTGACGTCCTCCTTCACCCCCGGAACGGTGGTGAACTCGTGCAGGACGCCGTCGATGCGGATCGAGGTGACCGCAGCGCCGGGGATCGAGGACAGGAGGGTACGGCGAATGGAGTTGCCGAGGGTGTAGCCGAAGCCGGGCTCGAGCGGCTCGAGGACGAAGCGCGAGCGTCGGTCGGTGACGACCTCTTCGGTCAGGGTCGGGCGCTGTGCGATGAGCACGCTGTGTGTCCTTTCGGGACGGTCAATCCGCGAGTTGCCGTGACGTCCGCCATATGACGTCACAAGGGGTGCGCGGGGTGGCGGGTCCCTCGCAGTTGTGGAGTTGTGGTTGAGCGTGTTCGTTGTGCGACAGCTCCGGGTCGTGCTCCGGAGCCGGCGCAGCCACCGGGACCCGCGGGGGTCCCGGTGGCCGGTGCCTACTTCGAGTAGAGCTCGACGATGAGCTGCTCCTGGACCGGGGTGTCGATCACCTGACGGCTCGGGAGGCTGTGCACGAGGACGCGCATCTGCGAGGAGATGACCTCCATCCACGGCGGCGACGAGCGGTCGCCGGCAGTCTCGCGGGCAATGACGTACGGCGTCAGCTCGCGGGACTTCGCGCGGACCTCCACGATGTCGTTGGCCGAGACGCGGTACGACGGGATGTCGACCTTCTTGCCGTTGACCAGCACGTGACCGTGCCGGACGGCTTGGCGGGCGTGGTCCCGGCTGGTGGTAAAACCAGCGCGGTAGACGACGTTGTCAAGGCGAGACTCGAGGATGATCAGCAGGTTCTCACCGGTCTTGCCGGTCTTTTTGTTGGCTTCTTCGTAGTAGCCACGGAATTGCTTGGCGAGAATGCCGTAGATGCGGGCGCACTTTTGCTTCTCACGCATCTGCAGCAGGTACTCGGAGTCCTTGGTCCGGCCGCGACCGTGGTCACCCGGCGGATACGGGCGGATTTCGATCGGGCACTTCGGGGACTCGCACTTGCTGCCCTTGAGGAACAGCTTCATCTTCTCGCGGCGGCAGCGCTTGCAGTCCGCACCGGTGTAACGGGCC
>JAYTHM010000714.1:0-2243 GCA_043732645.1 Frankiales bacterium | reverse complement strand
GCTCAAGACGGCCCTCACCCACCAGCTCACGCCGATCCTGTGCGTTGGCTACACCCTCGAGCAGCACCAGGCCGGCCAGTCCGAGCAGGCCGTCCGGGTGCAGCTGGAGGTACTGCTCCGCTCGTACCACGGCAGTCCGTTCCTCATCGCCTACGAACCGGCCTGGGCTATCAGCACCAGCAGCGAGGCACGCACCTGCAGCCCAGCGGAGGCAGAGGACCGGCACAGCCTCATCCGCTCCGTCCTGAGCACCGAGCTCGGCGCCGACACCGCGGCCGACACGACCCTGCTCTACGGCGGGAGCATCACGTCCAGCAACCCCGACAGCTACTTCACCCGAGCCGATATCGACGGCGGACTGGTCGGGGGTGCCAGCCAACAGCTCGGTCCCTTCCAGGCCCTCATCGAGGCCAGCATCGCCACCTACAGCCAGCCGCGACCCACCCTCGTGACCTAGCCCGGCGACGGCACTTCCGAACCGGGCATTACCCGGCAGTCCCGCAGACCGAAAGGAGAGACCGTGACAACAGAGACGACCGCATTCCGGGTCCAGTCCGGAGTACCGGTGGACCTCAACGACCTGCCGACCAACGTGAAAGCTATGTACAGCTCGCACAAGGACTACAAGAAACAGCTGCACAAGCACGTCAAGAAGCTGAGCAAGCTGCAGCGGCTGCACTACGCCTCCGACCACTGGTCGCTGCTCGTCATCTTTCAGGGCATGGACGCGGCGGGCAAGGACGGCGCGATCCGGCACGTCATGTCGGGGGTCAACCCACAGGGCTGCCAGGTGTTCAGCTTCAAGCAGCCCACCGACCAGGAGCTCGACCACGACTTCCTGTGGCGGACCAACCGGTGCCTCCCCGAACGCGGACGGATCGGCATCTTCAACCGCTCCTATTACGAAGACGTCCTCATCGCCCGCGTCCACCCCGAGATCCTGCACGGACACGGATTGCCCGACGACCTGATCGATGACACGACGCTGTGGGAGCAGCGCTACCGCTCCATCCGTGACCTCGAGAGGCACCTCAGCCACAACGGCACCCAGATCGTCAAGATCTTCCTGCACCTGTCCAAGGACGAGCAGGCCAAGCGCTTCCGGGCCCGGATCGAGGACCCGGACAAGAACTGGAAGTTCAGCCTCGCCGACATCCACGAACGTTCCTACTGGGACACTTACATGAATGTCTACGGCGAGTGCCTGAGCGCCACCAGCTCCGAACACGCTCCTTGGTACGCCGTACCCGCCGACGACAAGCACAACGCCCGGCTCATCGTCTCTCAGATCATCCTCGACACCCTGTCCGAGCTGAAGATGGCCTATCCCGAGACAACCGACAAGCGACACAAGGAGCTGGAATTTTTCCAGAGCGAACTCTGAGCCGGTTTTGCCCGTGATCGCGCCGGTGCGACTGATGCGCCCACCACAGGCTCGTCCCCGTCGAACGCCGTTCGCGAGCGAGCACGACGGCCAACCTCACCGTAGCCACCTACGCAGCAGGAGACGAAGCTCGACGACTTAGAACCACAACTCCACGCTCCATATCCTTGTCGACCTCGGCCAGACCATCGACGGATCGGCCAGGCACGTCCGCGGACGACAGTTCATGGACAAGAACCACGGGAACGATGAGGCTGGTGATCAGGACCTGTATGGAATGTGCTGCTCTTATCAGGGTCGGGAACACGCAGGTTGTCCCTCCCCGGTACTGCAACCGCCATCGCACAAGGTCCCGACCTTCATGACAGCGGCTCCCGCCGGCGCGATGACGGGGTGGGTCGATGCTGCTCCGCGCTTCAGCGGTCGGGGCCTGAGAAGAACGTCCCTGACATGTGGGGAACTCTGCCGGTGGCGCGGCTCCGGGCCTTCTGGAACCGTCAGCCGGACCGACGTTTCGACGATGAGCACCAGAGAAAGTGGGCGATGATGAGTCTCACGGTGTTGGGCAGGGAAGCTCGAGAGTCATTAGGCCCGCCTTCCACGTTAGGCCCGGCGGCATGACTGTCCTGACCATCTACCTCACCAGCACACCGGTGAGGGGGGCGTGCGCAGATCCCTGCCCGGCCCGTCGCGTCAGCTCGTTCCACAGCAGAACACCACTGTCGGGGGCCCGACTGTCCTGCGTACACCGGTTGGCCTTGTGAACCGCGACGTGGCCTCGTGATGCTCACGCGAGGACCCGGACTCGAATGGCGGCGTCGGCGACCGTGATGCGTACGCGCGGGTGCTGGAGGATTGC
>JAYTHM010000713.1:0-2251 GCA_043732645.1 Frankiales bacterium | reverse complement strand
AGGCTGTTGTCAGCCACCGAGCGGACAACCCACTGGCCGAGTTCGACGGCTGCCTCGACAGCGGCTGGTGGTGGCGAGAGGGTGAGCCTTGTGGACGTCACCCGCGAGATCGAGACCAAGCTCCGCGTTCCCGAGGGCTTCGAGCTGCCCACCCTGATCGAGGTCAAAGGCGTCGACCACGTCGCCGTGCGCTGGCAGCGGCTGAAGGCGCTGTACGTCGACACCGAGGACCACCGCCTGGCCCGAGCCGGTACGACGCTGCGGCACCGCACCGGGGAAGGCCGGCCGCAGTGGACCCTCAAGCTCGCCAGCTCCTCGGCACACGGGCTCGACCGGCTCGAGCTCAGCATCCCTGGCCCCCGGGCCCGACGACCCGCGGAGCTGGACGACCTGCTGACTGCCCGCCTGCGAGGCGAGCCGCTGCGCGACGCCGTCGAGGTGCGGACCCAACGGGCGAGCAGCCTGCTGTTCGACGCTGACGGCACGGCGCTGGTCGAGGTCGTCAACGACTTGGTGCAGGTGGTGCGTGACGGGTCGGTGGTGGCCAACTGGCGCGAGCTGGAGGTCGAGCAGCAGGGCGACTTCCCCACCATCGTCAAGCGCGTCGTGAAGCTGCTCCGGGCCGCGGGCGCCCAGGTCGGCGACCAGACCCCCAAGGCCATCCGTGCCCTCGCGTCCCTGGGCGCGACCGAGCTGGGTACCCCGGACCTGCCCGCCGCCAAAGGGGTGGGCGCAGGCGACCCGGCCGGCGAGCTCGTCACGCGGTCGCTGGCCTTGGCCCTCGGTGGCCTGGTGCAGTACGACCTGGCTGTGCGGCGCGGTACCGACGACGCCGTGCACCAGCTCCGGGTGACCTGCCGACGGCTGCGCAGCGACCTGCGGGCCTTTCGTCCGCTGCTGGCGGACCCCCGCGCCGAAGAGCTCCGGACCGAGCTGTCCTGGCTGGCTGGCAGCTTCGGCGACGCCCGCGACACCGAGGTGCTCCGGGAGCGGCTGCACCACACCGCCACCGAGGACCCGCTGTCGCCAGTGGACCTCGGTCCAGTCGACGCGGTCCTGGCGGCCCAGGAGGACGAGGCCGTGGCGCAGGCCTTGGCCGCGCTGCGGTCGACCCGCTACCTGGGAGTGCTGCGGCTGCTGCACGAGCTGGCCGGCGGTCCGGCCCTCAGCGCCCAGGGGTCCGAGCCCTGCAGCCAGGTGCTCCCGCCATTGGTGGCCAAGGCAACCAAGCACCTCAAGCGCCTGACCGGGCACCTGGAGCTGCTGTCCCCCGACGGGGACTGGCACCGGGCCAGGATCTTGGCCAAACGGGCGCGCTACACCGCAGAGACCGCGCAGGAGGCGCTGGGCAAGCTCCCGGAGGTGAAGGCTGCCAAGACCGTCCAGACCGCGCTCGGGCTCCACCAGGACGCCGTCGTGACAGCCCTGCGCTGCGAGCAGCTGGCCCGCAACCACCCCGAGCTCGCCTTCGAATTCGGACGCCTGGCGGAGCGGGAACGCGCCCACGTCACCGCCGCCCGCCGGGACTTCCTGCGCTCGCGCTGACCTGCCGGCGTACCAGGCATCGATGACACCACCCCGCCGGTCAGGCCTTCGTAGCTGCCCTGCGGCCGGCCGCAGGTCATCGAGCAGAACGCCCCACTCGCCGTACAGCCCAGCAAGCGGATCGTCTACGGGATCGCCGACGGTCAGCGGGTCGGCGAGGCCGCGACGTGGACCTAGCGGGACCTTCCGGGCTATTGCGGGCTTGCGTTGTATATCTGCAGGTCAGCGGGGGTGCCGGCCGGGTTGGGGTGTGTTATCCAGGTCAGCGTCGGGGGGCGTAGGTGTTGAGGTTGAACAGGTCGAACAGTCGTTGTTGGGTGGGGTCGATGTCGGTGAGGATGCGTTGCGCTCGGGGCCGGCCTTTGTTGCCGGTGGGGTAGAGCAGCACGGTTTCTTCGATGCCGCTGAGGTTGTTGAGGAGTTCGCGGACGCTGAGGTTCAGGCCCGCGTGGTGGGCCTCGCGGCGCATCAGGTGCGCAACGGCCAGGGCTAGCACGCAGTAGAAGATGTGCACCCAGATCTTGCTGTCGGTCCAGTGGAACATTGGGGAGAACCCGACGACGTGCGGGTCTTTGAGTTGCTGGAACCCTGACTCGACGTCGTTGTGGGAGCGGTATCCCGCGACGATCTTGGTGAGGGTCCAGTTGTCGTGGTCGGTGACGAGCAGGCGCTTGCCGAACAGTTCGGTCTCGAGGGCTTTGCGGGC
>JAYTHM010000712.1:0-2252 GCA_043732645.1 Frankiales bacterium | reverse complement strand
GCCCGTCTTCGCGTCCAGGAACCCCGCCTGGGAGCCGTCCTGACAGTCGCTGAGGACGGCAGTGTCCTTGCCGTCGATCGGCTGTGGCCAGGTGATGTAGGGGACGTCCTGGCCGTAGCCCGCCTGGTGCTGCGCTCGGAGCTTGCTGTTCTCGTCGCGCAGTCGGGTCAACTGGGGGTCCACTGCGACCTGCGCTATCGCCGGCTCTACTTGGTCAGCGGGCAGTGAGGCAATGGTGATGGTGAGTCCGATGAACTCCCGCCAGACGAGCTCGGCGTCCTGCCGGTCTTGGGATTCCTTGGCGGCGGGGGCGAGCGTCGTCAGGGTCGACGTCGGAGTGACCGGGGTCGTGATGGTGGTCTTGGTTGCGCTGGTGTTGGGGTTGGCGGCATCAACGGCGGGGCTGCAACCGGTGAGGGCTGCGGCGAGCGTAACCGCGACAGCGATGGTGAGGGTGGAGGTGCGGGTGTTCATGGGTTGGCCTCCGTCGCGTTTGTGTTCCAGCATGACGGACGGGTGCGACGGTCGCGACCTGGTTTGCGTCGTCATTCGGCTTCCCCTTGCGATTTGGCGGTCAGCTGGCTCGGGAGAGCCAGTCGTGGTGGCGGGCGAGGATTTCCTTCGTTCGCTCGTTGAGCTCCATCGGCGGCTGGCCGTCATCGGAGCGGTTGCAGACGTCCTCGGCGACGATCCGACGGGCCTGGTCCCTCAGCCCGTCGGCGTCGTTGACGGCCGCTTCGTCGAGACGGGGGGTTTCTTCGTAGGGCGCGGCGACGCGAGCGATCTCGACGGCGGCGCGTGCGGTGCGGGTGTCCCCTGCTGCGAGGGCGTGCGTGGCCACCAAATGAGCGGTGTCGACGATGGTGACGATCAGGTGGTGGTCCAGGCGGGCGCCTTGGGCCAGCCATGCCCCTCCGCCGGGCCGCATCTGTGAGAATGGCTCGCCGGTGACGAGCCGAAGCGCCGTCAGGTAGTCGGGGATGCCGTCCGCGCCTCGGGAGTCGCCGCGTAGCCGCAGGCGCCGGAACAGGTCGGCGTCGATGAGCAGCCCGGTGATCTGGTAGATGTTCACGCCGCGGGTTTTGGCCGCCGGCGACTTATCGGCATGCGGCAGGTACGGCTGACCCGTTTCGGGGTCGTCGCCGAGCAGATCGCGGACGCTCTTGAGGTACTTGCGGACCGAGCCTGGAGCAAGGGTGAACGCATCCGCGATCTCGTCGACGCTCGCGCCATACTCCTTGGTGGCCAGGTAGGCGGTCAGCTCGGCGTAGAAGGCCGGGCGTTCGCGGGACGGGCGCGCGATCCTCAGGCTGAGCGGGCCGAGCAGGTTCAGCTTGGCTCGAGGGTTCGACGCGTCGAACCAGGCGTCGACGTCGTGGTCGAGGGCAGGGTCAGCGTTCGCGATCTGCGGGCGCAGATGCGCCGGGACGCTCGGGGCGAGGGTTTGCAGGTCTGCCCTGGTGGTCGCGGCCGCGTCGAGATAGACCTCGTCCGCCAGCGGCAACGTGCAGCTGGAGCCGGATGCCCTGTTGCTGTCGTGGACGTCCGGGGTGGCCCGTGGCTGCACGAGCTGTTCGCGTAGCGCGCCCGCGGCGTCGCTGTAGGCCTGCCACGGCTGGCCTCCTGCCGCGTCTGGGACCTTCTCGTCGGGGGCGGTCCTGGCGTGCGCGAGGAGCATGGCGACGCCGCGGGCGGTGTCCTCATCCCAGCCGCCGGCCACGACGCTCAGCCCGGCGTTCGGCAGAGTCAGGGTTCCGTCCGCGCTGAGATGGGCAAGCGTGCCACCAGCAGCCGCTGAGCCGGGCAGGTCGGCGGCGACGAACACGACGGCGGTCCCGGTGGCGCCGGGGCGGGCGTCGACGAGCTCGAGCAGACCGGCGATCGTGGGCGCGGCGGCGGCTTTGTCGGCACCCAAGATGTCGTCGGCACCCAAGGTCTCACCACCCACGAGCAGGACCTGCGGAGCCCAGGTTTCGTCGGCGACGGCCCGGCGTCGGCCCTCGACGACGCCGACGTGGTTCTCGTCAGCGAAGTCAGCGGTTCGGACGGCCTCGGCTATGGTCGCGGACAGCACCGCGTCGGCGTCGCCCGACGGTGCGTACCGCAGCCGACCGGGCGCGGCGTCGAGCAGTTCCCGGCCGAAGCCGAGCATGGTGACGCTGACCGCGTCGGCCCACGGGTTAAGACCCAGCTGGCCGGCGATCACCCGGGCCAGGTCCAGGCAGCGGTCGGAGTCGCCGGTCAGGACCAGT
>JAYTHM010000711.1:0-2254 GCA_043732645.1 Frankiales bacterium | reverse complement strand
TAGCCGGCCGAAGGGTCAGAAGCCGAGCTTCTTGAGCTGCTTGGGGTCCCGTTGCCAGTCCTTGGCGACAGTCACCCGCAGGTCGAGGTAGATCGGTGTCCCGAGCATCGTCTCGATCTGCTTGCGGGCGGTGATCCCCACGTCC
This sequence comes from Frankiales bacterium, assembly GCA_043732645.1. Taxonomy (GTDB): domain Bacteria; phylum Actinomycetota; class Actinomycetes; order Mycobacteriales; family SCTD01; genus RYN-111. The sequence continues at coordinate 2,109 of JAYTHM010000711.1, read as the reverse complement.
CGGAGCCGGGACGCTCCCTTGCCCAAGATGATGGCCTTCTGGGAGTCGCGCTCGACGTGGATCGTGGCGTAGACGTCGAGCAGCGGCTTGTCGGCGGGCCGGTCGGCGCGGGGCAGCATCTCCTCGATGGTGACGGCGATGGAGTGCGGAAGCTCGTCCCGGACCCCCTCGAGGGTCGCCTCGCGGATCATCTCGGCGGCCAGGACCTGTTCCGGCTCGTCGGTCAGCTCGCCGTCCGGGTAGAGCATCGGTCCCTCGGGCAGCCGGCCGACCAGCAGGTCCGCGAGCAGCTGGACCTGGAAGCCGTCGACCGCGCTGGTGGGGACCACGTCGGCCCAGTCGGCCAGCACGGACACCGCCAGCAGCTGCTCACCGACCCGGTCCTTGGTGACGAGGTCGGTCTTGGTGACGATCGCAAGGACAGGGGTCTTGACCTGGGCGAGCTCGGCAGCGATGAAGCGGTCCCCGGGGCCGATCTTGTCGTCGGCGGTGACGCAGAAGCAGATCACGTCCACGCCTGCGTAGGTCTCGCGCACCAGGTCGTTGAGGCGCTCGCCCAACAGCGTCCGCGGCTTGTGGAGCCCCGGGGTGTCAACGAGCACGAGCTGGGCATCGTCGCGGTGCACGACACCGCGGATCGCGTGCCGGGTCGTCTGTGGCCGCGAGGAGGTGATTGCGACCTTCTGCCCGATCAGCGCGTTGGTGAGAGTGGACTTGCCCGCGTTGGGCCGCCCGACGAAGCAGGCGAAGCCCGAACGGTAGGTCATGGCCATCAGTGTGCCGGAACCGCGCCGCGGCCCGGCCCGTATCAGGTGAAGCGGGTCTGGCGAAGCACACCGTCGGGCCCAGCGACGTGCACGGGTACGCCGGTACCGAACTCGCGCAGCACAGCCAGGTCGTCGTCGCCCAGCGCGCCGGCCGTGACCAGAACGGCCGCCTCGAAGGTGCGCGCGCCACTGGACACCGCAGCGGCCACGGCCCCCCGCAGCGCCGAGGTCGTCAGGGCCGCGGTCACGTTCTCGACGGTGGCGGCGGCATAGGTCCGGCCGTCGCTGTCGCGCACCGCCGCGCCCTCCTTGACACCGGTGTGCGGCGCATGCGCCCGCAGCCGTGCCCCTCGCGCCAGCGTCACGATCTTCGCGTCCTCCGCGTCCAGCCCCGTCACGTCTTGACCTTCTGCGTACGGCGGACCAGCACGGTTCCGATCTGGTTGCGGCGGCCCTTGATGCCCTCGGCCACGAGCAGCAGGCCGGCCACCTCAATGGTCGCCCCCGGGATGGGGACCCGTCCGAGCAGGGAGGCGAGCAGGCCACCGACGGTCTCGACGTCCTCGTGCGGGAGCTGGACGCCGTACAGCTGCTCGAGGTCCTCGACGGGCAGGCGGGCCGTGACCCGGCAGCTACCGTCGTTGAGGGTCTCAACGGGCGGCGCCTCGCGGTCGTACTCGTCGGTGATCTCCCCGACGACCTCCTCGACGATGTCCTCGAGGGTGACCAGGCCGGCGGTGCCGCCGTACTCGTCGACGACGACCGCGAGGTGGCCGAGCTCGGTCTGCATCTCCCGCAGGAGCTGGTCCACCGGCTTGCTCTCCGGGACGAAGACCGCCGGTCGCATGACCTCCTCGACCTTGGCGCTGCCGCCGTCGCCGCGCTCCTTCTTGACCAGGTCGCGCAGGTAGGCGACGCCGACCACGTCGTCGGTGTTGTCGCCGACGACGGGGACGCGGCTGAAACCGCTGCGCAGCAACAGGTTCAGGGCCTGCTTGACGGTCTTGTTGCGCTCGATGACGACGATGTCGGTGCGCGGCACCATGACCTCCCGCACGATCGTGTCGCCGAGCTCGAAGACCGACTCGATCATGTCCCGCTCGGACTGCTCCACCACTCCGCGCTGCTGCGCCCGCTCGACCAGGTCACGCAGCTCGGCCTCCGAGGCGAACGGCCCCTCGCGGTAGCCCTTGCCCGGCGTGAGCGCGTTGCCGAGCAAGATGAGCAGCGACGGCAGTGGCCCGAACACCTTCGTCAGGGCCATGACGGGACCAGCGACGATCAGCGCGACCCGCTGGGCATGCTGCTTGCCGATCGTGCGCGGCGCGACGCCGATGAACAC
>JAYTHM010000710.1:0-21298 GCA_043732645.1 Frankiales bacterium | reverse complement strand
TGAGGTGCTGGTGTATTGCGGCTTCTTTCTTGTGTTGCGTCACGTCAGCGCCCGGTCGGTTGTCAACGTCGGGGTGGTTCTGGCCTGGGCCGCCTTCGCCCACTTTGGCGTCAACCACCCCTGGCTCGACGCCTTCGCGTACTTCTATGCTGGCGGGCTCGCCGCCTTTGTGCTCGTCGGTGTGCAGCACACCCGAGCTGAACGGCCGGCGCTGCTGTTGGCAGCCCTCGGTGTTCCGGTTGGCGTGGTCGCGCTACTGCAGGCGCCGGTACCGGATGCGCTGGCCTACATCGGCCTCGCGACCGTCACGGTCTACATAGCAGCCGCCGTCCACGTTCCCCGCAAGCTCAGTCGCGCAGCACAGGCGCTTGGCAACCTGACCTACAGCAGCTATCTGCTGCACTTCCTTGTGCAGATCGCGGCGATGACTGCCCTCACCGCCGCTGGCTGGCTGGTGCCTGTTGAGCGGGTGTGGTCCCTTCTTACCTACCTCGGAGTCGTGTTCATGCTGTCGGCACTGGCCTTCCGATGGCTGGAGATGCCCGCGCAGGACGCGCTGCGCCGACGCTTCCCGCCGTCTTCGACAGTTGGCCTCGCCGAACCCTCTTCGCGCCGCGACGTGACGGGCAACGACCGCAGCCCAGTGTGAGGAGCTCTCAGGTGGCGGCGACCGCTTCGAGGACGTTGAGGCGCGCTGCCCGGCGCGCCGGCAGGGCCGCGGCCAGGATCCCGCCGACGGCCGCCACGAGCAGCACGATGACCAGTCGCAGAACGGGGACGGCGAACTCGGTGACTCCCTGGTCGCGCAGGGCGAGGGTCAGGGCGTAACCGAAGGCGAGCCCGATCGCGATGCCCAGGAGCGCGCCGTAGACGGCGATGATGATGCTTTCGGCGTAGATCATCTGGCGGAGCTGGCGGCGTTGCAGGCCTACGGCGCGCAGCAAGCCCAGCTCGCGGGTCCGCTCGACGACCGACAGCGCAAGGGTGTTGACGATGCCCAGCATCGCGATGACGACCGACAGCGCGAGCAGGATCATGACGATGTTGAGCAGGGTGTCGATCTGGTTGCCCTGGCCCTTAACGAACTGTGCCTCGTCCTGGACTGTGATGTTGGGAAATCTCGCGACCGCACTCTCGATGGCGGCCCGGGCTGCCGGGAGGGCGACGCCTGGAGCGGCCTTGACGGCGATCACCACGAGCTGCTGGTTGGTGACGTTGGCGTCGTAGGTCGCGTCGGAGACGAGGTAGCCGCCGGCGAACTGGTTGTCGGCGTAGACCGCGCCAACCGTCACCGGGTGCGTACCGGTCCTCGCCCACTCCACGGGTACCTGCTCGCCAACCTTGACACCGAGGTTCGACGCCTCGGTCTCCGACACGGCGAGCTGGCCCTGGGAGAGGGTGGCGAGGTTGCCGTGCACCGCGTCGAGGGTGAGGACCTGGGTGAGTGCCGTCGGGTTGACGCCCTGCACGGAGACCTTGCCGGCCTTGCCGATTCGGGCGTTGCCCTGCCGGAAGCCAGCGACGGCTGCCAGGTCCGGCTTGCCCTCGAGAGCCTTCGCGGCTTCCGGCGAGAACGGCAGGAACTGCTCGGACTGCAGGACGAAGTCGGCCCCGAAGGACACCGCAACCGTGTGCACGACGCTCTTCTTCACGCTCGCGCCCAGGGTGCTGATGGCGGCCACCAGCGCCAGCCCGACCATCAGCGCGGCAGCTGTCGCGGAGGTACGGCGGGGGCTGCGCATCGCGTTGCCGCGACCGAGCACCCCGGGGACGCCGAGCTTGGCGAAGGGCTGGCCGAGCAGCGCCACGACCGGTCGAGCAAACAGCGGCGACAGGACCGTGACGCCCACGAAGGACACGGCGGCACCAAGCCCGACGAGCGCGATGCCTGCGCCGCCCAGGCCGGCCACCAAGGCCAGCACGCCCAGCGCCAGCAGGACCCCCCCAACGGTCGCCCGACGGCCGAGGGACCGGTCCTCGGCGGGTCCTGACTCGCGCATCGCCTGGACGGGAGCGACGGAGGAGGCGCGCCGGGCGGGGACGAGAGCGGCGACGCAGGTGACGAGCACCCCCACGACGAGGCAGACGACGAACGTCCGTACCTCCACGATGGTCTTGCCGCTGGGCAGGTCGATGCCGACGGCGCCGAGCAGGCCCTTGAGGCCGACCGCCACCCCGATGCCGAGCAGGAAGCCGCCGATGCTGCTGACCAGTCCGACCAGCAGCGCCTCAAGCAGGACCGACTGAGTGACCTGACGGCGGCTGGCTCCGAGGGCGCGCATGAGGGCGAGCTCACGGGTGCGCTGGGCCACGAGCATCGCAAAGGTGTTGAAGATCAGGAACATCCCGACGAACAAGGCGATGCCGGCGAAGACCTGCAGGACCAGGTTGAAGATGCTCACGGCCTTTCTGATCTGCTGGGAGAGCGCCGCGCTGCTCTGCGCCGCGGTCAGGGCCTCCACGCCTTTTGGCAGCACCGGGATGATCCGGTCGCGCAGCTGCTGGTCGCTGACTCCTGACCGGGCGGACACGGTCACGGTGGTCCAGGTGCCGGGGGTGCCCAGGACGGCCTGGGACGTCGGGCCGTCGAAGGCCAGCAGTGTCGCCCCGGCGAAGGAGTCGCTCGAGGCGAAGCCGACCAAACCGACGACCGTCGCGTTGTGCTTGGCCCCCTTGCCAAGGATCCCCACCTTGTCGCCGAGCGCGAGGTGGGCATCCCGACCCGTGGCTGCGTCGACGGCGACCTCGTTCGGTCCGACCGGGGCCTTGCCGCTGCGCAGCCGCAGCGACTCCTGCGGACTGCCCGGGTTCATGGTGACCCCGAGGGTGGGCGGCCCACCTGGGCTGTAGACCTTGCCGTCTGGCAGGACCAGCTGCGTCTGGACGCTCACGATGCCCACGGCATCCCGGACCCCGTCGACGGCTTTCACCGTGTCGAGGACGGCCTGGGTCACGGGCTCCCGGTCGGCATTGTCGTTGCTGCCCAGGCCTGCGACGCCCTGCACGGTGACCGACGTACCGGAGGTGACGGTGGAGACAAGGTTGTCGAAGACCTTCCCGAGGCTGTCGGTGAGCACGAAGGCACCCGACACGAAGGACACACCGAGCAGGACCGCGAAACTGGCGAGCAGTAGGCGCAGCTTGCGGGCCAGCAGGCTCCGAAGGGTCGCGCGCAGCATCAGGCCACCGCCTCGAAGCGCCTCATCCGGTCCAGGACCGACTGCGAGGTGGGAGCCGACATCTCGTCGACGACCAGCCCGTCGGCGAGGAACACGACCCGGTCGGCATAGGCCGCGGCGACGGGGTCGTGGGTGACCATGACGATCGTCTGGCCGAACTCGCGGGCGCTGCGCTGCAGGAAGCCCAGCACCTCCGCGCCGGAGTGGGAGTCGAGGTTGCCGGTCGGCTCGTCGGCGAAGACCACGTCCGGGCGGGTGACGAGGGCGCGGGCACAGGCGACCCGCTGCTGCTGACCACCGGACAGCTCGGCCGGACGGTGCTTGAGGCGGTCGCTGAGCCCTACCGCGGCGACGACCTGCCTCATCCAGTCCGCGTCCGGCTTGGTGCCGGCGATATCGAGCGGCAGCGTGATGTTCTCCTGGGCCGTCAGGGTCGGCAGCAGGTTGTACTGCTGGAACACGAAGCCGACCCGGTCGCGCCGCAGCGCCGTCAGCGCCTTGTCCTTCATCCCGACGACCGAGGTCCCGGCGATCTCGATCTGGCCGCTGTCGACCGAGTCGAGGCCGGCGAGGCAGTGCATCAGGGTCGACTTCCCGGAGCCCGACGGGCCCATCACAGCGGTCATCTGACCAGTGGGCACGTCGAGCGTCACCCCGGCCAGGGCGGTCACGGCGGTGTCGCCCTTGCCGTAGGACTTGCGGACGTCGACGGCGCGGACAGCGGGAGCAGGAGGCGTCATGCCCGTCACCATGCCAGCGTCCCAGGAAGGCGTCATCGGGGTTGTGCCCGGGTTCGACCTCACGGCGCAACCCTGGTCGTCATGGGCGGCCCGCCCTGAGCCATGATGGGCACATGAGCGACCTTGGGTTCGACGCCGACCGCCTCCGCCGTCTCGACGCCCACTTCGAGAGTTATGTCGACGACGGGCGCCTCGCCGGGTGGCAGCTGCTTGTCGGCCGGCACGGTCAGGTTGCCCACTCCTCGACCTACGGGCTGGCGGACGTCGAAGCAGGTCGGGCTGTCCGCGATGACACCCTCTGGCGGATCTACTCGATGACCAAGCCGATCGTGAGCCTGGCCGCCATGATGCTCTGGGAGGAAGGGGCCTTCGAGCTGACCGACGAGCTGTCGCGCTTCCTGCCCGCCTTCGCGGACGCGCAGGTCTTTGACAAGGGGTCGGCCACGAAGCAGTTCTTCGTACCGGCGGTGGAGCCGATCCGGCTGTGGCACCTGCTGACGCACACCAGCGGGCTGACCTACGGGTTCATGCAGCTGCACCCGGTCGACGCGGCCTACCGCGCTGCCGGCTTCGACTTCGGGGCGCCGGCGGGCTTCGACCTCGCGGCCGCGTGCGACGGGTGGGCCGCCCTGCCGTTGAAGTTCCAGCCCGGCTCCGCGTGGGGCTACGGCGTGTCCAGCGACGTCCTCGGCCGGGTCGTTGAGGTCGTCTCGGGCAAGCCGCTCGACGTATTTGTGCAGGAGCGGATCCTCGACCCACTCGGCATGAGCGACACCTGCTGGTGGACCGAGGACACCGAGCGCCTGGCCGGGCTCTACGCGGCCTGGGAGGGCAAGACCGTCCGGTATGACGCCTTCGGCGCGAGCGCCCTCCACAAGCCTGCGATGCTCTCGGGCGGCGGCGGGCTGATCAGCACCGCGGCCGACTACTGGCGGGTCTGCCAGCTGCTGCTGGGCCGTGGCGAGGTTGACGGCGTGCGCCTGCTGGCTCCCCGGACCATCGACCTGATGACCCGCAATCATCTGCCCGGGGGTGCTGACCTCGGGGCGCTCAACAGCGGCGGCTTCGCGGAGACCTCCCTGGACGGCGTTGGCTTCGGCCTTGGTTTCGCGACGGTGATGGAACCGGGGCCGTCGGCGTCGTCGGTCGGCGAGTATTACTGGGGCGGGTTGGCCTCCACCGCCTTCTGGGTCGACCCGGCGACCGGGGTGTCCGTCGTGTTCATGACGCAGCTGCTGCCGTCGTCGACGTATCCGATCCGCTCCCAGCTGCGTCAGCTCATCTACGCAGCCCTCACCGACCCCTGACTGCCTTGCGTCCTAGCCCACCCGCCCACCGTCGGGGCCAGTACTGAGGACGCAAGGAGGTCGTTGGAGCGGCTAGATGAGCTCGCGGCGGCGGAGCTCGCGGATGCTCAGGACGCCGGCAAGGACCGGGAGCCAGTGACCGGCGGTGCGGTAGACGGCGACGGCGGTGGCCGCGGTGCCCCAGCCCATGCCCAGCGCGGTCAGGCCACCGACGAGGGCGGCCTCGATCGGGCCGACCCCACCTGGCGACGGTACGGCGGAGCGGGCCGCGGCCGACCCGAGCAGGGCGACCAGCAGGTCGGCCCAGGGCACGTGGCCGCCGACGGCGTGCACGGCGCCCTGCAAGGTGAGCAGCTGGGCGAGGGTGACGCCGGCGCAGCCGACGACGAGGGACGCAAAGCATCGCGGGCGGCGCACGACGTCCCAGACCGCGGACAGGAAGCGGCCGGCCGAGCCCAAGGCTCGCCGTCGGGTCTTCGGCATGGCGACAACGGTCGTGGCGAGGACCACAAGGACGCCGAGGGCGATCTTGACACCGGTACCGCCGGACGGCATCGCCTTCATCCCGACGGTGCTCGCGGCGATGGCCGTGATGCAGGTGGCGGTCAGACCTCCGACCGCGGTGCGCAGGCTTGCGGCGGCAGCGGCCTGCTCGGTCGACAGGCCCGAGCGGCGGTGGATACGCAGCGTCAGGACGGTGCCGCCGATGCCGGCCGGGGTGACGGCATTCGCCGCGGTGGTCGCGAGGACGGCCGGGACCGCACGCCGGGGCGGCAGCGCCACGGGCCGCGACCCGTTGAGGGCCAGAGCCGAGCTGGTCACCAGCAGCGCACTGCCGGCGGCTGCCTGGACGAGCCCGGCGAGGTGGAAGTGGATCCCCCATGCCATCGGCACGGCGAAGCTGGCGAAGGCGAGGAGGCCGCCCAAGACGGCCAGGGCTCGGGTCGGGGCGCTGGTCACTTTCCATCATCGACCTACGGAGGGCCCGTCTGGATGACCCGATGTGATGGCGTTCAGGCGGCCGTCACCTTCAGGAGCCGAACGAGTGCCACCCGCCACCGAGCGTGGCGACGGCGGCCTCGAGCAGATCGGGCAGGCTGCTGTCAGGGTGAGCCAGCCACTGCTCGTACGCCGCGACGCAACTGGCCAACACCTGGTGCGCCAGCAGCTGTGGCCGGAAATCCCCCGCCCTCGTTCCGGTGCGGGCGGCCACGTGCTCGGCAACGACGTCCCGCCAGCCGGCGTACCGCAGGGTGCTGTGTGCCTGTAGCGCCGGGGTGTGGAGCACCATCGCCATCCGTACCCGGTGCTGCGGCTCGGCTCCCTCGGGCAGCGCGTTGAAAGCGAGTACGGCGCCGCGCAGCCCCTCGATCAGGGGCGTCGTCGCAGGGATGTCGGCCAGCATCGCTCTCAGCTGCTCGAGGAACGCATCGAAGTCGCCCCAGACGACGTCGTTCTTGCTGGGGAAGTAGCGAAAGAAGGTGCGCCGCCCGATGCCCGCGGCCGCGGCCAAGTCGTCGACGGTCGTGGCCTCGAAGCCGCGCTCGGCAAACAACTCGAGGGCGACCAGCTCGAGCTCGCCCCTGCTCGTGACTGCCGGCCGGCCGGGTCGCATCATCCTCCCGATCATCTTTCAGCACTTGTCTTCTGGCACTCAGTGCCGATACCTTCGCAGACGTTGTGACTGCCGTCACCTTCTCCTAAGGAGCCTCACATGACCGAGACCGCCACCCTCACCGACCTGGACGAGGTTGCCACCGAGGTTTCCTTCGTCGAGGAGGTGCTCGTCGAGCAGGACCTGCTCGTCGAGGACGTCAGCATCGACGGCATGTGCGGCGTCTACTAGAAGTTCGGGGGTTCGCGATGCTCACGCTGCACCCGAAGGTCTCGGTGCGCCCCGAGCCGTTCGGTGCCCTTCTCTACCACTTCGGTACGCGCCGGCTGTCGTTCCTGAAGGACCGTCGGCTGCTCGACGTGGTGCGCCGGCTCGACGGGTGGACCTCGCTCGAGGACGCGCTGTCCGACGTACCGGCTGCGGAGCAGCCTGCCTTCCGCTCCGCCTTGGCCACACTGGAAAGGACGGGAATGCTCATATGAAGCTGGTGGAGCACTTCGCGGCCGGGCTGGACGCGCCGATCTGCCTAACGTGGGAGCTGACGTACGCGTGCAACCTCGCCTGCGTGCACTGCCTGTCGTCGTCGGGGCGCCGAGACCCGCGCGAGCTGTCGACGCAGGAGTGCAAGGCGGTCATCGACGAGTTGCAGCGGATGCAGGTGTTTTACGTCAACATCGGCGGCGGGGAGCCGACCGTGCGGTCGGACTTCTGGGAGCTCGTCGACTACGCGACGGCGCACCAGGTCGGGGTGAAGTTCTCGACCAACGGGGTCCGGATCGACGCGGCGGCGGCCGCCCGGCTGGCGGCTTCGGACTACGTCGACGTACAGATCTCACTCGACGGGGCGACGGCCACCGTGAACGACGCGGTGCGAGGTGCGGGGTCCTACGACATGGCGCTCGCCGCCCTCGGCCACCTCGCGGACGCGGGCTTTCGGGACGCCAAGATCTCGGTCGTCTGCACCCGGCAGAACATCTTCCAGCTCGATGAGTTCAAAGTCCTCGCCGACCGCTTCGGAGCGACGCTGCGGCTGACCCGGCTGCGGCCGTCCGGCCGTGGCGCGGACGTCTGGGACGAGCTGCACCCGACGATGGCGCAGCAGAAGCAGCTCTACGACTGGCTCGTCGCGCACGGCGAGGGCGTCCTGACCGGTGACTCATTCTTCCACCTCTCGGCGTTCGGGTCGGCCCTGCCGGGCCTGAACCTCTGCGGCGCCGGCCGCGTGGTCTGCCTGATCGACCCGGTCGGTGACGTCTACGCCTGCCCCTTCGCGATCCACGACGCGTTCCTCGCCGGCAACGTCCGGACCGCCGGTTTCCAGGAGGTCTGGCAGCACTCGGCGCTGTTCGCGTCTCTCCGCGAGCCGCAGTCGGGGGGGACCTGCTCGTCCTGCCAGCACTATGACTCCTGCCAGGGGGGGTGCATGGCCGCGAAGTTCTTCACCGGCCTGCCCTTGGATGGCCCCGACCCCGAGTGCGTGCAGGGGTACGGCGAGCTGGCGTTGGCCGGCGTCTCCGCGTCGGGAACGTCCGTCCCGGCGCCCACCGGTGACCACTCGCACTCCACGGCGTCGGCCGCAGGCATGCGCGCCGGACGGGGTCCTGTCCCCCTGACGCTGTCCGCGCGCCGTCCCGACAAGGTCTGCGAGGAGAACCCGCTTGCCGGGCTCACCGTCTGATGACCGCCGTATTGTCCGCCTCCACGTCCGCCGTCGCGGAGCCCATCGTCCTCGGCTTGAGGACAGCTCCGTCGCGGGTGCTGTTCGGCCCGCACGAGACCAACCTGGGCCGGGACCGCGGCCTGTCGGACCGGCACGTGGCTTACTACCGCGAGCGGGCTCTCGGTGGCTGCGGCGTGATCGTCACCGAGACAGCGTCGGTGCACGCCTCGGACTGGCCCTACGAACGGGCGCCGCTGGCCGCCGACTGCGGTCGCGGGTGGCAGGCCGTCGTGGACGCCTGTCTGCCTGCCCTGGTCCTGGCGTCCCTCGGGCACAGCGGTGGGCAGGGCTCCTCGGCGTACAGCCAAGATGCCCTGTGGGCGCCGTCTGCCGTCGCCGATGCGGTCTCGCGCGAGCAGCCGCAGGTGATGGGTTCGGGCGAGATCGCCTGCGTGGTGGAGGGCTTCGCTGCCGCGGCCCGCTCGGCGATGGCCTCGGGGTGCGCCGGCATCGAGGTCGAGGCCGGCTACGCCTCGCTGCTGCGGCAGTTCCTGTCGGGGGTCACCAACCAGCGCGGCGACGCCTACGGCCAGGACAAGGCGCTGCTGCTGCGCGAGGTCCTCGCGGCGGTGCGGGCCGTCCTGGGCGACGGGATCCTCGCGCTGCGGCTTTCGTGCGACGAGCTCGCCCCCTGGGCCGGCATCACGCCCGAGCACGCGCTCGAGCTGGTACCCACCCTTGACGTCGACCTGCTCACGGTCGTCCGCGCGGGGCCCTACGCGGGGTCGGCGTACCGGCCCGACTCGCATAGTCCTGAGGGTTTCAACCGCGACCTGTGCGCCGCGGTCAAAGCCGTCGCCCGCTGCCCGGTCGTGCTGCAGGGCTCGGTCGTGACCGCCGACTACGCCACCGACGCCCTGACGGACGGCGTCTGCGACCTGGTCGAGATGACCCGCGCCCAGATCGCTGAGCCCGCACTGGTCGACAAGCTCCGGTTGGGCGCGGCACCCCGGCCTTGTGTGCTGTGCAACCAGGCCTGTCGGGTCCGCGACGCCCGCAACCCGCTTGTGTCGTGCATCGGTGAGCCCCGGAGCGGCCACGAGACCCACGAGCCCGCGGTGACCTCCTCCCACCAAAGGGTGGGGGAGAGGGAGACGGTGCTGGTCGTCGGCGGTGGGCCGGCGGGGCTGGAGTGCGCCCGGGTACTCGCCCTGCGCGGCTTCGACGTCGAGCTCCGTGAGGCCACCGACCTCCTCGGTGGCGCCGTCGTGGACGCCGCCCTAGGCACCGGCCGGGCGAGGTTAACGGACCTGACGGACTGGCTGATCGGTGAGTGCGAGTGGCTCGGTGTCGTCGTCAAGCTTGACGCTCCCGTCACGGCGGCCGAGCTGGCCGGGTACGACGGGCAGGTGGTCCTTGCGACCGGGTCCCGTCCCCGCGAGCTGGCCTTCGGAGCCGTCGACGCCCGGGAGGCGCTACGGGGGGAGCTGCCCGAGGGGGCGGTGCTCGTGCATGACCCCGTGGGCGGGCCAATGGGCATCAGCGTCGCGGAGAAGCTGGCTGTGGCCGGCCGTGACGTGCGGATCGTGACGGGCGACCCGGTCGTCGGGACGTTGCTGTCGCTGACCGGAGACCTCGCGGACTGCAACACCCGGCTGCAGCGGCTCGGGGTCGCACGGGAGCTGAAGTCGTTGCTACGCAACGCGTCGGGCGGCACGGCGCTGCTGGAGGACGTCTGGACTGGCGAGCAGCGGGAGGTCCGCGCGGACGTCGTCGTCGACTGCGGGCACCGGCTGCCGCAAGAGGGCCTCTACGTCACCGGGACCCCGAGGGCCGGGGACTGCGTCGCGCCTCGGACGATCCTCGAGGCCGTTCTCGAAGGAAGAAGGCGAGCCCAGGATGTCCAGGACTGCTCATGACTAGATACACCCACCTGTTCACCCCGCTGCGCATCGGACCGCTGACCGTCGCGAACCGGGTCGTCTTCAGCGCCCACCTGACGAACTTCGCGGCGGGTGGGATGCCGACCGAGCAGCACGCTGCCTACTATGCGGCCCGCGCCGCCGGCGGGGCTGGCCTGATCATCACCGAGGAGCACAGCACCCACGTCACGGACTGGCCCTACGAGAAGCTCATGCACGGCTTCGACCCGAAGGTCATCCCGGGCTACCGCCGCATCACCGAGGCGGTCCACGCGCACGGCGTACCGATCCTGGCCCAGCTCAACCACAACGGCGGCCAGGCCTCGAGCATGTTCAGCCGGCTACCGGTATGGGGGCCGTCGCCCGTGCCGGACCCGCTGTTCCGTGAGGTGCCCAAAGCCGTTGAGCTGCACGAGATCCGGTCCATCGTCGACGGCTACGCGCTGGTGGCGGAGCACTGCGTGCAGGGCGGCTTCGACGGGGTGGAGCTGCAGTGCAGTCATTCCAGCATCGTGCGCGGCTTCTTGTCCCCCGCCACCAACACCCGCACCGACCTGTACGGCGGCTCCCTCGCCAACCGGGCCCGTCTGCTGCTCGAGATCGTCGCGGCCGTCCGCGCCGTCCTCGGGCCGGACAAGGCACTCGGGGTGCGGTTGTGCGGTGACGAGCTGATCGAGGGCGGGACCACGATCGACGAGGCGGTGGAGGTCGCGAAGCTGTGCGACGCCACCGGCCAGGTCGACTACATCAACACCTCCATCGGGGTCGCCACCGCGACGCTCTACATGATCGAGGCGTCGATGCAGGTGCCGCCGGGGTACGCCATGTTCATCCCGACCGCGATCCGCGAGGCCGTGAACATCCCGGTCGTGGGCGTTGGCCGGTTCAAGGACCCGGTGCAGGCCGACCGTGCGCTGCAGGCCGGACAGGCAGACCTGATCGGGGTCGTGCGGGGCCAGATCGCCGACCCGGACTTCGTCCGCAAGGCTCGTGCGGGCGCAGCCGGGGATATCCGGACCTGCCTGTCCTGCAACCAGGAGTGCGTCGGCCGGATGGGCCTCAACCGCTGGCTCGGCTGCATCGAGAACCCGCGCACCGGCCGGGAGGCGATCCCGCTTCCCCTGCCGCGAAGGCGTTCTCAGCGGGTCTACGTCGTCGGTGGCGGTCCGGCCGGGCTACAGGCCGCGGTGACTGCTGCGGAGCGCGGCCATCACGTCACCTTGTTCGAGCGCTTGGCGCGGCTCGGTGGCCAGGTGCCTGTCGCGGCCAGCGTGCCGTCGCGTGCGGAGTTCCTCGACATCACTCGCAACCTGGTGGCAGCGGCCCAGCGGGTGGGGGTGGACACGAAGACCTCGACCGACGTAAACGCCGACTTCCTCCGCGCCGAACAGCCTGACGTGGTGGTCGTCGCAACCGGCGCTGTGCCCAACCGGCCCTGGTGGGCAGGCGACCTGGCCCGGGTCGTCGACGTGCGGGACGTCCTTGAAGGCCGCACCGCACCGCACGGCGAGGTGCTCGTGGTCGACGAGCTCGGCTTCCACCAGGCCACCAGCGTCAGCGAGCTGCTCGCCGACCGGGGCTGCGCCGTCGAGGTCGTCACGCCCGGCATGGTCGTCGGCCAGGACCTCGGCATCACCTTGGACCTGGAGACGTGGAACGTGAAGGCGGCCGCGCGTGGCATCCGCCAGACGACGGACGTCGTACCGATGGGGGCTGCACTCGAGGGGGACCGCGTGACCGTGTCCCTGCAGCACCACCCGACCGGCACCGACGTGACGCGGACGGTCGACTGGGTGGTCTGCGCGGTCCAGCAACGTGCCGCCGACGCGCTCTTCCACGCCCTCGCGGACGCGCCGTTCGCGGTATACCGGATCGGCGATTGCGTTGCCCCGCGACGGGCGCACGCGGCCGTCATCGAGGGCCACCGCGTGGCGGTCGGGCTATGACGACAACCGCGACGAGCGCGACCACGACGAGCACCCACCTGGGCCGACTGCGCAGTGAGGCCCTCGAGCTGAGCCGGCTCGCGGTCGTCATCGTCCGCGCCGGCGTGCTCCCTGTCGGTGCGGCCGAGGCGGTAGCCGAGGCGGGCGGGCGGGTGCTGCTCCTGGGCTCCGGCACGAAACAGGCCGCTGGCGAGCTGGGAGCGGCTCGGGCCTGGCAGGCCGAGACTGCTGGCGCGGCTCCGGCTGGGCTGGCGTGGGCCCTGGTGCCGTTGCTACAGGACGTGCGACTGCTGGTCTTCCCAGCCAGCCCGGACGGCCGGGACTTCGCCCCGCGGCTGTCCGCTGCCCTCGGCCGGCCGCTGCTGGCCTACGCCACCAGAGCCTGGGTCGAGGAGGACGCCGTGCACGCCACGCTCGCCCGCCTCGACGGCAGGCTCGAGGTCGACGTGACCTGCGACGGCAAGGCCGTCGTCACCCTCGTACCCGGCTCACGCAGCGGCCTTCCACCGACCAACGGGGAGGTCTTCGAGGTGCTGCTGGAGGTCCCACCCGGCGTCGACGCCGAGCGGCTCGCGGTGCTCGAGCCGGACCCGGCCACGATGGACCTGGCCGAGTCGAGCCGGGTCGTCGGCGGCGGCGCGGGCCTGGTCACCCGAAGTGCCAGCGACGCCGAGGCCGACCAGACCTTCGAGCTGCTGAAGGCCGTCGCCGCCCGGCTCGGTGCGGGTGCCGGCGCGACGCGGGTGGTCACCGACGCTGGCTGGATGCACCACGACCGGCAGATCGGTACGACGGGCGTGACCCTGCACCCCGACCTCTACCTGGCGATGGGCGTCGCCGGGGCTAGCCAGCACACAGGTGGCCTCGGCACTCCCCGGCATGTGGTCAGCGTCAACATCGACCCGTCGTGCCCGATGACGGCGATGGCCGACCTGGGCCTGGTCACCGATGCGCACGCCCTGCTCGTCGAGCTCGCCAACCGGCTGGGCGTGAGCACATGACGTACGACGTGATCGTGGTGGGCGCCGGCCCAGCCGGGTCGTCCGCCGCCCTTATGGCGGCCAGGGCGGGCCTGCACGTCGTGCTGCTCGAACGCGGCCCCTACCCGGGCTCCAAGAACGTCTACGGAGGCGTGGTCTACGGCCGGGTGCTGGACGACGTGCTCCCGGGCTGGTGGGAGGAGGTCCCTGTCCAGCGCTGGGTCACGCGCCGCTCGACGATGGTCCTCACCGGCACCCAGGCGCTGACCGTCGACTTCCGCAGCGGCGCGTGGGGGCAGGCGCCGTACAACGGGTGCACGACGCTGCGTTCGGACTTCGACGGCTGGCTGGCTGGGAAGGCCGTCGAAGCTGGCGCGCAGCTGGTCACGAGCACTGTTGCTACCGGCCTGATCCGCGAGGGAGGGCAGGTTGTCGGCGTGCACACCGACCGGCCCGACGGTGACCTGCGGGCGGCGGTCGTGATTGCTGCGGACGGCGTGAACTCTTTTCTCGCCAAGGAGCTCGGGCTGCTCCCGAAGACCGACCCGAAGCACCTCACCCTCGGGGTGAAGGAGGTGCTGAGTCTGCCGAAGGACCTCATCGACGAGCGCTTCGGTGTACGCGGCGAGGAGGGGGTGGACGTCGAGATCCTCGGCTGCACAAGGGGAATCGCCGGCGGCGGCTTCATCTACACCAACCGGGACACGCTCTCGGTCGGCGTCGTCGTCAGCGTCGACGGGCTTGCCAAGGCAGGGGTCCGCCCCGAGCAGCTGGTCGTGGACCTCAAGGCGCACCCCGCCATTGCGCCCTGGGTGCAAGGCGCGGAGATCAAGGAGTACGCCGCTCACCTAATCCCTGAGGGCGGCTATGACCACCTGCCCCAGTTGCACGCCCCAGGCTTCCTGCTCACGGGTGACGCGGCCGGACTGTGCCTCGCGGCCGGGATCTGGCTCGAGGGCGTCAACTTCGCCATCGGCTCCGGCCTGGCCGCGGGGCGGGCTGCGGCGGCCCACGTCCTGGGCGGCGCGGAGCTGTCGTCATACCGCAAGGACCTGGAGTCGAGCTTCGTGCTGCAGGACCACAAGCGGCTGCGGAAGGCTCCGGGGCTGGTGCTGTCGGACCGGGTGCAGCAGCGCTATCCGCAGCTGATCGCTGACCTCGTCGAAGGGCTGTTCACCGTGACGAACCCGACCCCCAAGCCCGGGGCGCTGAAGCTCCTGCGGGGTGCGGCGAAGCGCAACGGTGTGAAGCTGCGGCACCTGGCTCTGGACGGCCTGGCCGGCGGGAGGACGTTCCGATGACCTGGGACGGGATCAGTTTCGAGGACCGGATGGAGACGGTGGAGTTCCGCGTCGGGGAGCGGGCCCACATCGTCGTCGACAGCGACGTCTGCCGCTCCTGCACCACCAAGGCGTGTGTGACGGCGTGCCCCGCGAACCTGTTCGCGCCGACCTCGGACGGTGGCATCTTGTTCAACTACGAGCAGTGCTTCGAGTGCGGCACCTGCTACCAGGTCTGCGACAGCGAGGGCGCCCTGTCCTGGACCTACCCCGACGGCGGGCACGGCGTCGTGTTCCGGAGCGGCTGATGGGCGGCTTGGTCGTCGCGTTGCTGCGCTGCACCGACCTCCGAGCGGAGGTCGACCCGCTGTCCGGAGCGATCACCCGAGAACCGCGTACGGCGGCACTGTCCGCTTCGGACGCCGCGGCCCTCGAGCACGCGCTGCGGATCGCTTCCTCCTGGGACGCACGGGTTCTGGCCATCTCCCTCGGAGGCCCGGAGGTCGAAGGGCCACTGCGGGAGGCCCTCGCCCTCGGGGCGGAGGTCTTGCGGGTTGCGACCCGTCAGTCCTACCTGGAGGAGCTCGTTGCCGACGAGCAGGCCCTGGCACGGGCCCTCGTCGCGGCTCTGGCGGGCGAGCTGCCCGACCTCGTGCTGTGCGCCGACCGGTCGGCCGACCGGGGGACGGGAGCCCTGCCCGCCTTCGTCGCGCACGAGCTCGGCGTGGTGCAGGCCCCCGGGCTGGTGTCCTTGGAGCTCGTGTCGGTGGAGGGCGGGGAGACTGCGTTGCTTGCTGAGCGGCGACTGGACCACGGGCGGCGCGAGCGCATGCGGGTGCCGCTACCGGCGGTCTGCTCCGTCGAAGCGGCTGGGGTCCGGCTCCGCCGGGCCTCGCTGCCCTCGACAGTGGCGGCGGCGGGGGCAATTATTCCCGTCGTGGACGCAGCAGTGGTCCCCTCAGCCGTCCGGGTGGTCCAGGCCCGGCCGACCCGGCCGCGTCCCCGGCACCTGCCGGCCCCGACGGGCACGTCCCGCGAGCGGCTGCTGGCCTTGACCGGGGCGCTGCTCTCGCATGATCCGCCTGTCGTCGTCGGGCCCGTCGACGCGCCCGAGGCCGCTGACGCGCTGCTGGAGTTCCTCGTTCGACACGGCTATCTGTCGCAGGTCCGCACGGGGTGGGCCGTCACGTGAGGCGCCCCGCGGTCGTGGTGGCGGCGTGACGGACATGGCCGACCTGGCCTGGCCGGACATGCCGACTCAGGTGCTCGCCGTACCGGTGGGTTCAACCGAACAGCACGGCCCGCACCTGCCGCTGTCGACCGACACCGACATCGCGCTCGCACTGGCGAGCGGTCTGGCCGGCCGTCGCGCTGACGTGGTCGTGGCCCCTTCGATGGCGTATGGCGCGAGCGGTGAGCACGCCGGCTTCGCCGGGACCCTGTCGATCGACGACAGCCGCGACGTGCTCGTCTGGTTGCCGCGCTGGGGTGGTGACGCGCACGCCGGACGTGCCGCGACCTCGATCATGCTGGCCCTAGATCCGCTGCGGGTAGGGGTTTCTCGGGAGGCCGGCGCTACCGAAGGCCTGTGCGAGTTGCTCCCCCAGCTGCGGCGCGGCGGCCTGCGCTCTGTCACTTCCAACGGGGTCCTCGGCGACCCCAGCGGCGCCTCCGTGGAGGACAGGCACGCCCTACTGGCGGAGGCCCTGGACGACCTCGAGGCCACCGTCGTCTCCTGGCTTACGGCAGAGCCCGCGTGAGGACCGCCCTCGTCACTGGAGCCGCCCGGGGGATCGGCGCCGCCACGGTGCGGGCGCTGGTCGATGCCGGTTGGGCGGTTGTCGCCACCGACCGCTGCAGTGACGACCCCCGGCTCCCCTACGCCCTCGGGACCCGCGACGAACTCGAAGCCCTGGCCGGTGACCAGGTCGCGACCCTCGTGGCGGACACCTGCTCGGAGGCGGACCTTGCGGCTGCCCTGGACGTCGCGCTCTCGCGGTTCGGCCGGCTTGACGCGGCCCTCGCGGTGGCTGGTGTCGTCGCCGGTGGTGTACCGCTCTGGGAGCAGTCGGCAACGGAGCTCGCGGCGGTGCTCGACGTCGACCTGCACGGCGTCATCGCCCTGGCTCGGACGGCGATCCCCGTCCTACTCTCCGAGCCCACCCCGAGGTCGGGACGCTTTCTCGCCGTCTCCTCCGCCGCCGCGACCCGCGGCCTGCCGATGCTCGCGGGCTACTGCGCCGCCAAGGCCGGCGTCAACGGGCTGATCCGTGGCCTCGCGGTCGAGCTGCGCGGCACCGGGGTGACCGCCTCCTGCGTCAGTCCGGGGTCGACCCGCACTTCGGTCCTCACCGAGAGCGCCCGCCTCTATGGCCTGGTGTCCGCCGAGGACTTCGCTAGGCAGCAGCCGCTCGAGCGACTGCTCGACCCGGCCGAGGTCGCGGCCGCGCTCGTCTGGCTCGCCGGCGAGGCCAGCTCCGGGATCACCGGAGCCGACGTCGCCGTCGACGGCGGGCTGGCCCTCTGAGGTCCCGGGCTCCCACCCTCGAGCCGGTCCCTGTCGGTTGGCGGCTGGTACTCGACCCTCGCACCCGCTGGCTCCAGCGCGGCCGGGTGCTCCTCACCCCGACCGGACGCCTGCTGCGGCTCGGCCCGAGGGGCCCGCACGCCGTCGAGGACCTGCTTCTGGGTCGCGACCCCGGCAGGGCCGGGCGGGTGCTGGGTAGGACGCTGCTGGACGCCGGCGCCGCCCACCCGCTCCCGAACCCCCACGACGCGGGCGATGTCACGGTCGTCGTCCCCGTCAGGGACCGTTACGCGGAGCTCGACCGCTGCTTGGCGGCGCTCGCCGGTGACGTCCTGGTCGTCGACGACGGTTCGCGGGACCCGCGGGCCGTCGAGGCCGTCTGCCGCAGCCACGGCGCCCGCTACGTCCACCGCACGGGCGGCGGCCCTGCGGCGGCCCGCAACACCGCCCTGTCGCTGCTGACAGCGCCGTTCGTAGCCTTCCTCGACAGCGACTGCGTCGCACCCCCGGGCTGGCTCGAGGGCCTGCGGGGCCACCTGGAGGACCCGGCCGTCGGGGCTGTGGCCCCGCGTGTGGCAGGGGCTGTGGCCCCGCGTGTGGCAGGCGACACACGATCCCCCCTCGACCTCGGAGTGCGGCCCGCCCTCGTCCGGCCGGGTACGGAGGTCGCCTATGTGCCGACCGCGGCGCTGCTGATGCGCCGCACGGCCCTGACCCCCTTCGACGAGGCGCTCCGGTACGGCGAGGACGTCGACCTCGTGTGGCGGACGGTCGATGCCGGCTGGCAGGTCCGTTACGACCCGTCCGTCGTCGTCGAGCACAGCGAGCCCCCTTCGCTTGCCGCTCGGCTGGTGCGCCGCTACCGCTACGGAACCGCCGCCGCGCCCTTGTCGCAACGCCATCCGGAGCGGCTCGCGCATCTGGTGCTCTCCCCCCTCCCGACCGCGCTCGTCGCTGTCCTCCTGACCCGTCGCCTGGGGGTCGCGGCAGCCGTCGGAGCCTGGACGACCTACCGGTTGAGGGGGCAGCTGGGGGACGGGTCGACTGCTGCCCGGGTGGTCGCGGCGTCGGCCGGGGGGACCGCGATCGGGCTGGGACGGGCGCTGGCGCTGATCGGCCCGCTCGGCTGGGTCGCTGCCCGTGACCGGCGGGTCGCGGCGCTGCTTGTGGCGCCACCACTGCTCGAGTGGCTCCAGCGGCGCCCCGACGTCGACCCCGTCAGGTACGTCGGATCGACGCTGCTGGGCCAGGCGGCCTACGGCGCGGGCGTTCTGGCCGGCTGCCTGCGGGCCCGGACGAGCGTGCCGCTGAGGCCGAGACGGGGGTAATCACAAAAGCATCAGGGCGGTCAGCAGGAGATCAGGCCCCGATCGTGCGACCTGACCGCGGGTCGGGAGTCAGCCGGTACGGCCGGTCTCGCGGCGTACGCGCAAGGCGGCCAGCAGCATCCCGGCCGCGAAGCAGGCGCCCGCGCCCTCGCCGGCGCGCAGCCGCAGGTCGAGCAGCGGCTCGAGGCCGAGCCGGGACAGGACGGCAGCGTGGGCGAGCTCGCGGCTGCGCTGCCCCGCGACCAGGTGCGCAGCCACCCCCGGCTCCACCTGTACGGCGGCAAGCCCGGCCACGCTGGTGAGCAGCCCGTCGAGGACGACGACGGCGCCGACCGAGGCGGCACCGAGGACGACCCCGGTGAGCAGGCACGCCTCGGGACCACCCAGGGCGGCAAGGACGTCCCACGTGTCCGGCAGCGCCCCGACGCGCTCCAAGGCGCCGGCGACGACCCCCCGCTTGCGTTCGAGCATGACGGTGTCAGCCCCCGAGCCGAGGCCGACGACGTCTACTGCGGCGAGGCCCAGGAAGTGGGCAGATAGGGCTGCGGCCACCGTTGTGTTGCCGATGCCGACCTCGCCCAGGGCGATCAGCCCACCGGTGCCTTCGGTGGCTCCGATCGCGCGGCCCTCGGCGACCAGGGCCAGGCACGCCTCCCGGGAGAGGGCGTCGGTGTGGAGCAGGTCACCGGTCGAGGAGCCACCGTCGACGACGACCGAGCGCAAGCCGGAGGCTGTGGCCGCGACGGTCCCGAGGGCCTCGCCGGCCTGGGCCGCGGCGAGCACCTCGGCGGTGACGGAGGACGGGAAGGCCGACACGCCGAGGGCGGTCACCGGGTGCTTGCCGACCGCCAGCACAAGGACCCCGTCGGTGAGGGATCCGCGGCCGAGCGCGACGGCCCGGTCGACGGCCCGATCGAGGACGCCAAGCGACCCCGGGGGCGTGAGGAGCAGGTCGGCCGCGTCGCGGGCGGCCACCACGGAGGACGGGGCGGGCGCGCGCAGGTGCGACACCGGGGACGGTCCCTCCGACCAGCGGTCGGTGAGCAGGACGTCGGCGAGCGGCGTGCGCTTGGACCAGCCGGCCCGCTCGAGCCCTGGCGCCGGGTTGCGCTCGTCGGGCCAGCCCAGGCAGAGCCAGCCGAGCGTCACGACTCCATCGGGCAGGCCGAGCAGCTCACCGATCCCGGCGGGGGTGAACAGCGTGACCCAGCCCATTCCGAGCCCTTCGGCGCGGGCGGCGAGCCAGAGGTTCTGTATCGCGCAGGCACACGACCACATGTCGGAGTCGGGGAAGGTCGCGCGGCCCAGGACGCCCTCCGCGGGTACCCGTCGGTCGCAGCAGACCACGACGCCCAGCGGCGCCTCGCGGATCCCTTCGAGCTGCAGGTCGAGCAGCCGGCGGGCAGCATCGGGCTCGAGTTGGGCAGCCTGGGCGAGTCGTTCCTGGTCGGCCATCAGCGCGGCCTGCTCCCGCAGACCCGCGTCCCGCACGATGATGAACCGCCAGGGCTGCGAGTGGCCGACCGAGGGGGCCTGGTGGCCGGCGGTGAGGACGCGCTCGAGGACGTCTTCGGGGATGGCGTCGGGGCGGTACCGCCGCACGTCGCGGCGGGCCGACACCACGTCGTACAGGCCGGAACGGACCTCGGATGGGAAGGCCCAGCCGTCCGGCGTCCGCGCCCGGTCCGCTGCCGAGGTGGCGTCACCGATCAGCGGCACGGGGCGGGTCCAGGTCACGCCCCCACCGTAGTCAGCCGCCGACACGGTCTCTAACATGCGGCGATGACGATCTTCAGGACGGTCCAGGTGCAGGCCCCGGCTCAGCGGGTGTGGGAGCTGGCCAGCGACCTCCCTCGGATGGGGGAGCTCAGCCCCGAGAACGCCGGCGGCACCTGGCGCCGGGGCGCGTCAGGACCCGCGGTTGGCGCGCGCTTTCGGGGTGCCAACCGCGCTGGCTGGCGGCGCTGGAGCACCGACGTGGTCGTGAGCCGCTGCGAACCCGCGAGCACCTTCGCGTTCGTCGTGACCTTTGCCGGCCTGCAGGTTGCCGAGTGGGCGTACGACGTGACGCAGGTGGACGCCTCCTCCTGCACGGTGACCGAGACGTGGACCGACCGGCGCGGCGCCCTGATGAAGGGCCTCGGTGGGCTCGCGACGGGGGTGAGCGACCGGGTCACCTTCACCGAGACCAGCATCGAGCAGACGCTAGCCGCTGTGAAGGCTGCTGCCGAGCGCTGAGCCCGGCCGCCGTTCAGCCATTCGGCCCTATCGAAAGGGCCTCTCGTTAGGCCATCCTGACCTGACACGCCCGGCTTCAGCCAAGCGCCCAGTAACCACGCTCTGTTGTAAATGCATGGCACACTGTGACGGAAGGGTCCTGCATGAGCGGGATCGGCCGACCCGCAGACAGGAGCTGAAGGTGGCCGACCAGGGATCGTCGTTGCTGCGGATCCAGGCCTCGTCGCGGCTGGCCTTCGGTGCGACGACCGTGGCGCTGGTCGCGCTCGCCTCCGGCGGTACGGCCATGCTGGTCAACCAGGGTTCCGCCAGCCTGGGCAGCCCGACCTCGTTGCCGGCCGGAGCGCTGCTGCCCGATGTCGGCGCGACCGATTACGCCCCTGTCGTCGTCGAGCGCGCTCCCGGGACTGCGGTGCCGCTCGACCCGAGCGAGCAGGCGCTGCGTGACGCCCTGGCGCACCGTCCTCAGCCTGGTCGGCGCACCCTGACCGTGCCGCTCGTCGCCCTCAACCCCGGGCCCACCCCCGCGGTGCGCGCGCTTTTCGGGCCGGCGTTGCCGCCGGTCGACATGCCGCC
>JAYTHM010000709.1:0-2257 GCA_043732645.1 Frankiales bacterium | reverse complement strand
CCGACGACGACGCCAACGAGGACGGAGCGAGCACCGACCTAGGCGCAGCCGTCGTGCCCCTGTTTCCGACCGTGCAGGACTGGGTGGAGGGTTTCCTGGGCCCGACCATCGTCCGCCGCTCGAGCAACGACTTCGTGTGGTGCCCCCGCTGGTGGGCCCACGCCGAGGTCGTCTCCCGCCTCACCGGGCTGTGGATCACCTGGGAACAAGCCCGCGCAGGCAGCCCCCCCGACATCAACACCTGGTGGCTGCAGCACCTCGACCCCCACTTCGCCGCCATCACCGCTCAAGGCGGACCCCTGGACGGGTGCAGCCAACACGACGGCCACCACGGCCCCAAGCCCGGGTTGCTCGTGGAGCGACCCCCACCCGGCACGTTCGGACCCATGCCGAACTGATGGCGCGTCAGCTCAGGGTCTTCTGTGGATGGTTCAGCGAGGCCCGTCTGCGGCACTTATTACACCTCTACGTGATCTTAGATATTGTCTCCCCCTGCGTCATCGGCTGGACCATCGTCGTCCGCGAGAACAGCACCCTTGTCGCTGAGCTCATCACCCACGCGGCAGCGGTCCACGGCCCGCCAGGAAGCCTGCATGCCAACTGCAGCACCTCCATTGACTGGCAAGCCCGTCGTTCAGCTGCTGGTCGACCGGTCAGGCCCGCGTCCGTCGAACGCGCCGTGGTCCTCCCAGTTACCCCGCCTACCTCGGGCAAGCCCCTGCCTCACCCGACCAGGGCAACTTCTTGATGACGACCGGCTCTGAGGTGGGCCCGTGTAAGCCACCTGGGTGGACGCAATGTGTCCGCCTAGATGTCCCACAGCGATAGTCTAAGATTTGTGATCAAACAGGAGGTGGGCTCGTGATTGGTCCCGTTCAGCACGGTACTGCCGCGGAAGCGGCGTCGGAGGCGTTGTTCGAGGCGATCTGCGATGGCTCGATTCCGCCGGGGACCCACCTGCGTTTGCAAGAGCTCGCGGACCGCATGGGACTGAGCGTCATGCCTGTTCGGGAGGCCATTAGACGGCTGGCGGCGATGGAGCTCGTCGACGTCGAACCTCACAAGGGGGCCCGGGTGCGGCCCATGACGCTGGCCGACGTCCAGGACACTTACAACACGCGATTCGTGCTCGAGGGTGCGGCGGTTCGAGCTGGGGCGCTTCACTTCACCACGCGCGACGAGGACACAGCAGAAGCAGCGTTGCAGGAGCGGGCCGAGCATCTGGCGGCCGGTCGATGGAAGCAGGCCCGCGACGCCCATGAACGGTTTCACTTCGCTCTCTACGACGCCTCCGGCAGCGTGTGGTTGAGCCGGAGCATCCTGCCGCTGTGGCGAAATTCTGAGCGTTACCGGCTCGAGTCCTTTCGCCACCCCGAGTTCGCTGACCAGCGGGCACGAGAGCACAGCGACATTCTCGCTGCGATGGTGGCGCGGGATCCGGAGGAAGCCGCGACCGCTCTGGTCGCTCACCTGCGTTCGACCATGGTCATTGTGATGGAGGCACTCGGTGGGGTGACCGTGCCCGCGCAGGCGGACTGTGTACTGACGTGAGGGTCAGTGCCGACGCCACCGATGGGGCAGCGCCAGGGAGAAGTCCCGGCCTCGGGTGAGGCCGTCAGGGCGAAACAGCAGCCCGAGGATGAGCAGCGATCCCAGCACCAGTGGGCGTGCGCCTTCCCCAATGCTCACTACGACCCCCCCGAGGTGGATTCCGCCCTGCAGTGCCTGCAGCACACCATCGATCAGGGAGTACATGAGGGTCCCGACGACGGCACCCCAGGTGCTGAGGGTCCCGCCGAGCACGAGCATGGCCAGCACGGTGAAGGTAAACCCAATCGACAGCTGGGAGGCTTGCACGACGGTGTTCGTCTCTGCCCATGCTGCACCCCCCACACCGCAGACCACACCGGAGAGCCCGAAGGCAACGACGCGGTGGCGTGTGACGGCTATCCCGGATCCCGGGGCAGCGAGGACGTCCTCCCTCGACGCCCGCAGCAGCCTCGCCGTGCGGGTGCGGGCGTAGGTCCAGCTGGTGATCACGGCGAGCAACGCCACCACCAGCAGGCCCGGTAGGGACAGCGAGTTCGGGACACCGACCATTGACTGGCCGCTCGGCGGCCCGATCCGCGTCCAGTACGTCAGCACCTGGGTGACAACACCCAGGAGGGCAAAGGTGGCGATCCCGGCCTGGAGCCCGTGCAGCCTCATGAGGAATGGGGCCACGAGCGCGGCGAGAGCACCCCCAACGACACCGGCG
>JAYTHM010000708.1:0-2259 GCA_043732645.1 Frankiales bacterium | reverse complement strand
GCACCCTGCGCCCGTTCTGACGCGAAGATTCCGGCGACCCTGTACAAGTTGTCCAGTGGAGCGGGCTGTCGCTGGTCAATCTTCGCGAGCCACGGCGACCCCGAAGGGCTCTCAGTTGCTGACCTGCAGTTTCCCGGTTCGGGGCCTGGTTCGGGGGGTTCGCGACGGTGTGGTGGGTAGGATCATGGGGCGTGGCTCGGGGGCTTGTCTGGGCCGCCATGGTGGGGTGCCGGCTGGGGTGGGGTGCTCTGGTGGTGGGCGCGCGAGACGTTGCTGTTTTATGACGCGACGGGTGTGCTGATGACTGGCTTGCCGTTGATCTTTGAGGCGCCGAAGAGGGGTTTGCCGCCGCAGCATCTGGCTGACTTGGAGATGGCGGGGCGGCGGGCCGAGGTGGTGCGGTTGGGTGAGAAGGCGTTTCGGGCTGAGCAGCTGAGCCGGCACTACTTCGCCGGCCGTGGGCTAGGGCAGATGTCGGATATCGGGGCGGTGAGCAGGGAGCGTCTGGGACCCTTACTGCCGGTGTTGCTGACGCGGGTTCGGGATGTGGACTGCGACCAGGGCGCGACGGTGAAGACGTTATGGAAGGCCCATGACGGGACGCTGATCGAGTCCGTCACGATGCGTTACCGGGACCGGACGACGGTGTGCATCAGCAGTCAGGCTGGGTGTGGGATGGCGTGCCCGTTCTGCGCCACGGGGCAGGGCGGGTTGACCCGGAACCTGTCGACGGCGGAGATCGTGGACCAGGCGGTGCAGGCCAATGCTGATGAGATCGGTCGGGGCCACGCACGGGGCGTCACGAACTTGGTCTATATGGGAATGGGGGAGCCTTTGGCGAACCTGGCCAGGGTCACCGCGTCGTTGCACCGCCTGGTCGACCCGGGTCCGGAGGGGCTGGGGATGAGCCAGCGCAACATCGTGGTGTCCACGGTCGGGCTGGTGCCGGCGATCCGGAAGCTGACCGAGGAAGGGCTTCAGGTCACCCTGGCCCTTTCCTTGCACGCTCCTGATGATGAGCTCCGCGACACCCTGGTGCCGGTGAACACGCGTTGGCCGATCAAGGAGGTGCTGGAGGCAGCGTTCGGCTACGCCCGTAAGACCGGCCGCCGGCTGTCGATCGAGTACATCCTGATCAAAGACGTGAACGATCAGCCGTGGCGGGCGGACGCGCTTGCGAAGCGGCTCAAGGGCAAGTTGGTGCACGTCAATCTGATCCCGCTCAACCCCACCCCTGGCTCGAAGTGGGACGCCTCCACCAAACCGGTCGAGGAGGAGTTCGTGCGTCGCCTCCGTGCCGGTGGGGTCAACGCGACCGTCCGTGACACCCGCGGCCGGGAGATCGCCGGTGCCTGCGGGCAACTCGCCGCTCTCGGCTAAGCACCCACCATCGGGGCGTGTGCGGTTGGGGAAGCTCTGTAACCAACCTGATTGCGGTCCGCACACGAGCGGCGACCCTTGGTAGCAGGGGAAGGTCTGTCGGGCCCGCGGATTGGCGCTGCGGAGGGGGCAGTCATGGACTTAGGGCGGACTAGCGGCATCTCGCCAGCCTCGAAATGATCTTGGGTAAGAGCACCGACCCACGGCCCGGTTTCCTTAGCGCGAGGGCTCGGGATCGCTCTGCCTGACTTCGGTTACCGACGTCTCATGGGGCGCCAGCAGGACACACCTGGAGCGTCTTCTTGGGCGAGGCCGTGACAGTCGGTCTTGGTCTCAGCTTCGGCCCTCCAAGGCTTGGCTTCACGGCAAGCGGAGAGGCAATAACGGGCGGGAGTTGCTCGATTCGGCCGTCCCGAGACTTCGCGCAACCGCCAGATCCCCACGAAACGACCGCGGGCCTTCCCGTGCTCTGCGGCTGTGGTGTGGGTGCCGTTCGGTGCTGCGATCCGCCTGAGCAGGCAACAGCCAGCAGCAAGGCCACCACGATAGCGCTCACCCGCACGACCATGACACGCATCATCTGCTCATTCGGTTCCCGCCGCCACGGCCAACAGAACGCCGCCTTGAGCGGGGTTACCGGCTTGCGGGTCACGAACGGTACTTACTCGCTGCTTCAGCGCCTTGGTCACCACCCTCCGCGCCCCGGTCCCGGGTCGAACGAACGGTTGATCTCACGAGTAGAGGCGTTCGATGTCGTCGGCGTACTCGCTGGTGACGCGCTGGCGCCGGACCTTCAGGGTGGGGGTGAGCTCGTCACGGTCCTGGCTGAAGTCGTGGGGCAGCACGCTCCAGCGCTTGATGGCCTCCGCGTGGGAGACC
>JAYTHM010000707.1:0-2259 GCA_043732645.1 Frankiales bacterium | reverse complement strand
ATCGCCCTCCTCGAGCAGGTGCGCGGTGACGGCTCGCGTCCGTTCGTCGCTGCCGAAGCTGACGCAGACCTGGGTGAAGACCACGTCGTTGAGGACCTCGGCGCCCTCGATGCCCGCGAGCCCCGCGGCGATGGCTCGCGCGTTGGCGGCCAGCCCGCTGACGAGCTCCTCGACGCCGGACCGTCCGAGGGACCGTAGCGCTGCCCACACCGGCACGCCTCGGGCCCTGCGGGAGAGCTCCGGCACCTTCTCGTAGGGGTTGCCGGGTCCGTCGCTGCCGGCATCCACCAGGTAGCTCGCGTGCACCCCCATGGCGGCCCGGACGGCCGCGGGACGGCTGACGATAGCCAGTCCGCAGTCGTACGGGACGTTCAGCGTCTTGTGGGCATCGGTGCCCCAGGAGTCCGCCGCACCCAGCCCTTCGAGGTGGTGCCTGAGGTCCGGCGCGGCAGCGGCCCACAGGCCGAAGGCGCCGTCGACGTGAACCCAGGCACCGTGCTCGTGGGCCACCGCAATCGCCTCGGCCACCGGGTCGAAGGCGCCCGAATGCAGATTGCCGGCCTGTAGGCACACGATCACCGGGCCCGTCCCCGCCTCGAGGGCTGCCCGGAGCGCCTCCACGTCGATGCGGCCCTGGGCGTCCGCCTCGACGGCGGTCGGTGTCCCCAGTCCGAGGTAGCGCAGGGCCAGGTCGACCGTGTCGTGCCGCTCGGCACCGACCAGGACCCGGACCTTCGGTGCCCTGCTGAGGCCGTCGGCATCGAGGTCCCAGCCGGCTTCGGTGAGGATGTGCTGTCGTGCGGCCGCGAGGCAGGTGAAGTTGGCCATGGTCGCGCCCGTCACGAAGCCCACGTCGCAGGTGGAGGGCAGCCCCAGCAGGTCGAGCAGCCACCCCCCCGCGGCCTCCTCCGCTGCCACCACCGCGGGCGTCGCGAAGCGCATGCCTGCGTTCTGGTCCCAGGAGCTGACCAGCCAATCGGCCGCCAGCGCAGCCGGCAGCGTGCCGCCGATCACCCAGCCAAAGAACCTCCCCGAGCCCATCGCCATCAGCCCGGGCTCGGCCAACCGCGCCAGCTCGTCCACGACCGCCGCGGGATCGCGTGGCTCGTTGTCTAAAGGCGTGTCGAAGCCCATCTTCTCGATCACCTCGGCCGGCCGCACCGGCCGATCGGCCACGCTGCCCAGCCAGGTCCGGGCGTGCTCGTGCGCCCGGTCGAGAGCGGGCCCGAAAGCGTCCACGTGTGCCGCCATGCCCAAGAGTGTTGCTGGTGGCCCGATCCCTGTCACTATCGGCGTCGGCCAGCGGGGCTTGCGCATGACGACCCAGGACCCCTTGTCGCCCAGCGACACGGTGAGGGCCGCTGGCTCAGTCGTCCTCGTCCTCGAGCCGGGCGAGCCAGGTCGCGACCCGCTCGACGGGCACCTCGAACTCGGGGTGCTCGTCGACGAACTCCTTGAGGCGTTCGGCGAGCCAGGCGAGGGTGACCTGCTCCTCGCCCCGTCGCTCGGCAAGCTCCTCGAGACCGCGGTCGGTGAAGTACACGGCCGTCAGCGGGCAAAGACGGTCGCGACCAGCGCGGCCTGCTCAGCCTCGTGCACCTTCGACGATCCGGCGGCGGGGGAGGCCGAGGAGCGACGGGACACGCGGCGCAGGCGGATGTCGGCGGGCAGCTGCTCGGGCAACGACAGGGCGATGTGCGACCAGGCGCCCTGGTTGGCCGGCTCCTCCTGGGCCCAGACGACGTCCACTGCGTTGGGGTAGCCGGCGAGGGCCGCGGCGATCTGCGTGCCGGGCAGCGGGTACAGCTGCTCGACACGCACGAGGGCGACGGAAGTGTCCTGAGACTTGCGCCGGGCAGCGGCCAGGTCGTAGTAGACCTTGCCGGCCGACAGGACGACGCGGGTGACCAGACGGGGGTCGGGGGCCTCGACGTCGGCGAGAACCGGCTGCCAGCGCCCGGTCGTGAAGTCCGCCGGACCGGAGGCTGCCGCCTTCAGGCGAAGCATCGACTTCGGCGTGATGACCACGAGCGGGCGGTTGACCGAGGCCATCGCCTGAGCGCGCAGCAGGTGGAAGTGCTGTGCCGGCGTCGTCGGGTAGGCGACCGTCATGTTGTCCTCGGCACACAGCTGCAGGAAGCGCTCGATGCGGGTCGAGGAGTGGTCGGGGCCCTGGCCCTCGTAGCCGTGCGGGAGCAGCAGTGTCACGCCTGACCGCTGACCCCACTTGGCCTCACCGGAGGAGATGAACTCGTCGAT
>JAYTHM010000706.1:0-2263 GCA_043732645.1 Frankiales bacterium | reverse complement strand
ATTCGAGGTGCCGCAGGTGGGTGAGGCTGTCGAACCATGCGAGGTCGACCGGGCCGTCCGGGACGTAGTCGAGGCTCGGCGTGGCCAGCACTTCGACGGGTAGGCCGTCGCAACGGGTCCGGGACAACTCAGCGCGGGCAGGGTCGGTTTCCAGGGTGACGAGCCTGCCGTGCCCGTTCCCGGCCAGTGCCCGCCCGATCGCCTCGGCGGTCTGCCCGAACGCCGTGCCGGTTTCCAGGACGAGCTCGGGTTGGAGCGCGGCGACCAGGGCTGCGACGAGCCCGGTCACCTGGTGCTCGGTGGAGTCCTCGTCGTCGGATGTCCAGTGCTCGGGGTTCGGGCAGTCCGGCCGGGCCGCGGTGAAACGCGATTCGAGGTTCACGGCGCGATCGTGCCGTCGTAGGCGTGCTCCCACATCAGGGCGTTCCGTTCGATCGTCCGGGTCGCGGCCCAGTCCTTCGCGGCCTTCCCGATGGCGTCGCGGAGCGCCTCGTCGGCGACGAGGGCGCCCAGGTGCCGGGCCCAGTCGGTGGGCCTGCCGACCATCAGCCCGGTCACCTCGTGGCGCATGTCCGCCGCGTACGGGCCAACGTCGGAGGCCACGGTCGGGATACCGAGCGCGGCGAGCTCGGTGAACTTGACGGACGACTTCGACCGATTGAACGTGTTGTCGCGGAGCGGGATCACCCCGATGTGGAAGTCGATACCGCGGTGCAGGGCGTCCACCGAGCGATACCAGCCGGTCACCCGATGCCGGCCGGCCGGGAGCCGCAACGCCAGGACGGGCGGCAGCCAGCCCCCGATGACGTGCATCTCCGTACCCGGGTTGTGGGCGATGAACCGGGCGACGCGCTCGTCGGGGCCCGACCAGTCGATCTGGTGGGTTTCGGTGCCGCCCCACCCGATCGTGACGACATCCTCGCGTCGCGTCGGGGTGTGCTCGAGCAGCGCGGCCGGGACACAATTGGGGAGCACGACCACGTTGGGGTTGTAAACGGCCATCTCCTCGGCGAGGTGCTCGGTGGTGACGGTGACGACGTCAGCGACCCGGAGGTTCGCGGCCAGGTTGTCGCGGATCTCCGGGATGGCGAAGAACGCGGCAGCTTTCTTGCTCGACGGGTGAATGTTGAACAGGTCGTCGTCGATCTCCAGGACCAGTTTGGCGCGGCCTTCGCGGGCGAGGGCTTGCCAGCGCACCGTGGGCCCGGGGAGGCATACGCGTTGGCCGACGATGACGTCGGCGGTGTCGCGCCACTCGTCGGGCATCTCGGTGGACGCGAACACGTCGTGGCCGCGTTGGGCGAGGCCCTGGGCAGGTAGAACACACCTGTAGTAGCTGCAACCTGACGTGTCCGCCGCCCAGTAGTAGACCTTCACCCGACGGCCCCGAGTCCGACCGCAGCACCGGCGGACAGGGCGGAGGCGACGATCAGCACCGCGGCAGTGAGGAGGTAGGCGCGCGGCCTGCCCCGTTCCTGCGCCCGCACTTCGGCGATGGCGATTCCGAACGCGACGATGCACAGCGCGCCGATCAGCAGCCCGACCGCGCCCGGGATGAGTGCCACCGAGATGGCGGGAAGCAGGGAGCCTGCGAGGGTGGCGAGTCCCATAACGGCGGCGAGGCGGCGGGTCGCCCCCCCGAGGTAGTCGCCAGATGCCATACCGACCGCGGACGCCACGGCGAGACCGCCAGCGGTGGTGAGGATGGTGGTCGGAGCGGCGTGGGCGACGATCAGGCCAGCGAGGACGCCTACGAGACTGGTGGCGCCGTCCGCCACACCAAAGACGGCGCGGCCGATCTCGTCGCGGCGGGTTTCCACGGTCACTGGCCGTCCCTCGTCGTGATGACGACCGCTACTCCGGCCATGTAAGCGGCGCCGAAGGCCGCGGTCAGGATCCACACGTCGCCACCTCGAGGCGTTCCTCGCGGAGCTGGCCGGCGAGGAGCCGGTAGGACCGCACCTCGGGCGGGTCAACCGCGGTGGACACGATGACGTAGTGCGCGTCCGGCTCGTGCGCGCACGACACATCGGTGCCGGACGGGACCGCGCCGGATGCGGTGTGCGAGTGATAGATGACGACCGGGTCCAGCCCGAGCTCGTCCATGCCGGCGTACAGCTCACGCTGCTCGACCGGGTTAAGGCTGAAATAGCGGGTCGAGCGCGGGTGGACGTTGGTCATGCGCCGACTCCAGTTCGGGGCATGACCAACACCGGCCATGATCCCGCAGGCTTCGCGGGGATGCTCGTCGCGGCAGTGCGCC
>JAYTHM010000705.1:0-2263 GCA_043732645.1 Frankiales bacterium | reverse complement strand
CCCGCAGGAACCAAGCCCAGCACAGCATCGCGAACAACCCAAACAGCGTCCACTCGACCGTGTACGACCAGTTCAGGATCGAGTGCCGCCGTACGGCGCGTCCGTACTGCCATCGGCCGAATCCCAAGCAGCCCCCGACCGCCGCCACGAGCAGGACGTGCCGCAGCAGCCAGCGTGGGGTGGCGAGCAGGCGCACGACCGAGGGCACGCCCTGACTTTAGTCGTCGAGGTAGTCCCGCAGCGACGCGGAGCGGCTGGGATGCCGCAGCTTCGACAGCGTCTTGCCCTCGATCTGACGGATCCGCTCACGGGTCAGGTTGAAGTCCTTGCCGATGTCGTCCAGCGTGCGCGGCTGCCCGTCGACCAGGCCGTAGCGCATCTCCATGACCCGCCGCTCCCGGTCGGTGAGGCTGGCCAGAACCGCGCTGAGCTCCTCGCGCATGAGCAGGAAGGCGGCCGCCTCACCCGGCATGACAGCGTGCTCGTCCTCGATGAAGTCACCGAGGGAGGCGTCGCTGTCCTCACCGATGAGGGCGTCCAGGGACGCGGGGTCGCGGTTGTAGGAGCGGATTTCCTCAACGCGCTCGGGCGTCAGGTCGACCTCGACGGCAATCTCGGCGGCGGTGGGCTTGCGTCCCAGCTGGACGACCAGGTCGCGTTCGACGCGACGGATCTTGTTGACCTGCTCCACCATGTGCACGGGCAGCCGGATGGTGCGGGCCTGGTCGGCCATGGCGCGGGTGAGCGCCTGGCGGATCCACCAGGTGGCGTAGGTGGAGAACTTGAAGCCCTTGGTGTAATCGAACTTCTCGACGGCACGGATCAGGCCCAGGTTGCCCTCCTGGATCAGGTCGGTCAGCCCCATGCCCCGGCCGGCGTACTTCTTGGCCACCGACACGACCAGGCGCAGGTTGGCCTCGAGCATGTGTTGCTTGGCCCGCTCGCCCTCCCGAACGATGTGCTGCAGGTCAGCGCGCAGCTGGGAGGCGATCTTGCCGCCGGCCGCGATGCGCTCGGCACCGAACAGCCCTGCTTCCATCGCGCGCGCCAGCTCGACCTCCTGCTCGGCCGTGAGCAGCGGCACGCGGCCGATCTGGTTGAGGTAGAGCCGCAGGACGTCGACGCTGAGCGTGGCGCCGGCCTCGATCTCTTCCTGCTCCTCTTTTTCCGCCTCGGCCGCGAGCTCCTCAGGAGTGGGCTCCTCGGTCGTCGCCTCAGTGGCGTCGGTGCCTACGGCCACCACGGCGCCGGAGACAGGGACGACGCGGTCGGCGCCAGCCGGGCCTTTGACCGCAGTGGGCGTACTTCCCGCAGCCGTGCCTTTCTTGGCGGCGGTCCTGGCCTCAGCCTTCGCGGGGACGGCCTTCTTAGCGGGCGCCCTCTTGGCCGGGGCCTTGGTGGCGGCCTTCGACACATCGCTCGCGGGAGCAGACCTTGCGGGGGACGACACGGGGGCCTCCTCAGGCGACGCGGGAACGCTTCCGGTCCCCTTCTTGGCGGCTCGGGGACGCGTGGCCTGGGGCTGCTCGGGTGCGGCAGCGCTCATGCTCGGGTGTCTCCTCGTACGTGTGGCCGCCATGGCGGTGGGTTGCTCGGGTTCTCGTGTTAATTGTTGCACCGTCTGCGCTCGGCCGTGGAACTGATCACTGTGGCCCTCCCCAGGTGTGCGGGCCAGCCAGGGTGGGGTAGGTCGCCTGCACCACCGCCCCCATCTCTGGAGGACCCATGAGCGACACAGCTACAACCACCCCCGCGACAGACGCCGGCCACACCGCCCCGGCCGGCGAGGGTGTCGAGGACGCCGAGTTAAGCAAGCAGGTCGCGGAGCAGACGTCCGGCGACCTGGCCGTGGAGAGCGCCTTCACCCGCGAGGCCGACAAAGCCACCGACGACGGCGAGGCCGCCAACGGTCCGGCCTGACCTCGCCGACCGATACCCCCGCTGATCACAGGCCGATTCGCTTGGCGATCACCTCGTTCATGATTTCGTCGGTGCCGCCGCCGATCCGCAAGATGCGGCTGTCGCGGTAGTGCCGCTCGACCTCAGACTCGCGCATGTAGCCCAGCCCCCCGAACAGCTGGACAGCCTCGTCAACGACGTGGTCGCAGACCGCACACGCGGTGTTCTTGGCCATCGACACCTCAGTCACTGCATCACCGGTGTCTAGCCACAGCTCGTACGCCGCCCGGGTTGCCGTCTTGGCCACCCACACCTGGCGCGCCATCTCCGCCAGCTTGTGGCGTACGACCTGGCGTGAGGACAG
>JAYTHM010000704.1:0-2267 GCA_043732645.1 Frankiales bacterium | reverse complement strand
TTACCGGCTTGCGCTCGGGTGGCCCGGTGCGCTGATGGGCACCACCGCGCGAGCCCGAACCGATCCCCGCGGGGCCGGTGTGCTTCGTCGTAGCCGGGGAACTGGTGCGGGGGGCATCGTCGCGAAGGGCCCGCGGGGGGCGATGGGAGGCGTCGGGGATGTCGCGGTCGTCGGCCGGTGCCTGTGCCCGGTGGGCCAGGGCAGCAGCCGCGAGGGCCACCTGCTCGGGGGAGTAGGTGGCGAGCAGGTCTGTCACCATCAGCTGCACACCGGCGATGTCACCGCTCTCGAGGACGTCGACCAGGGCGGCCCTGGTCACGGCCAGGCGGGACGCCATCAGGTCGGCGAGGCTCGGCACCTTGCTGAAGGCGATCTTGGTGCCCGTGAGGTGCTCGATGGCCTCGAGCATCCGGCGCTCACGCGGCTCGGCGAGGGTGATCGCGACCCCCTCGCGGCCGGCCCGGCCGACCCGGCCGATCCGGTGGACGTAGGACTCCGGGGTGGAGGGGACGTTGTAGTTGACGACATGCGTGAGGTGGTCGACGTCGAGGCCGCGGGCGGCAACGTCGGTCGCGACCAACAGGTCGGCAGTCTGGTTGCGGAGCCGGTTCATGACCCGGTCGCGCTGCTCCTGGCTCATCCCACCGTGCAACGGCTCCGCCCGGTAGCCGCGGGTCTTCAGCGCCTCCGTCAGGCTGTCGACCTCCTCGCGGGTCCGGCAGAACACGATCGCGGACGACGGCTGGTGCATGTCCAACACCCGGGCCAGCGCAGCGGGCTTGTCGACGCGCATCACGATGTGGCCGGTCTGGCTGACCTTCGGCGCCTCACCCGCGGGCGCATTCTCGCCCTTGACGGCGATCTGCACGGGATCGGTCTGGTGCTTGCGCGCCATCTTGGCGATCTTGGGCGGCATCGTGGCCGAGAACAACACCGTCTGCCGCTCGTCGGGCAGGGCCGCGAGGATCGCGTCGAGCTCGTCGGCAAAGCCCATGTCGAACATCTCGTCGGCCTCGTCGAGCACGACGACCTTGAGCTGGTCGAGCTTTAGCGAACCGCGGTTGAGGTGGTCCAGCACCCGGCCCGGGGTTCCGACGATGACGTCGACGCCGCGCTGGAGGACCTTGAGCTGCGGGGTGATGGGCTGTCCGCCGTACACCGCCAGCACCCGGGCTCCGAGCGTCGCTCCGTAGCGC
The DNA here is from genome assembly GCA_043732645.1 of Frankiales bacterium. Classification (GTDB taxonomy): domain Bacteria; phylum Actinomycetota; class Actinomycetes; order Mycobacteriales; family SCTD01; genus RYN-111. The sequence continues at coordinate 1,071 of JAYTHM010000704.1, read as the reverse complement.
GAGACGGCTTCGGCAACCTGTACGGCGAGCTCGCGGGTCGGCGCCAGGACCAGCCCCGAGGGAGAGCGGCCGCGGTCGCCCAGCGGGAGCCGGTGGAGCATCGGGAGGGCGAAGGCGGCAGTCTTGCCGGTGCCGGTGGCGGCCTGACCGACGAGGTCGCGGCCCTCGAGTAGCGGCGGGATGGCCACGCGCTGGATGGGGGTGGGCTCCTCGTAGCCGAGGCCGCTGAGCACCGCCACCAGCTCAGGACGCAGTGCCAGGTCAGCGAAGGTGCCGTTGTCCTCAGGCTCGTTCGCTGGATCCATGCAGCCATTCTCGCAGAGCGGCTGCCCTACTCGTTGGGGTCGGGATGCACGTCAGGACTTCCCGGCGGCCCTCGGCGTGGCCTGCTTGGCAGCGGCCTTGACCTGCTGCTTGTACGCGCGAACCTCCAGCAGCGTCTGCTTGCTCACCACGTCCGCGACGCTGCGCAGGGCGCCTTCGTCACCGTAGGCACCGGCCGCCTCCCGCCACCCCTCAGGCTGTACGCCGCGTTGCTTGCCCAGCAGGGCCAGGAAGATCCGGGCCTTCTGGTCGCCGAACCCGGGCAGCTCCTTGAGGCGTTTCAGCAGCTCGCCACCGGTCGTGACGTGCGCCCAGACGTTCTCCGCCTTGCCGTCATAGTGCTCGACGAGGTGGCCGCACAGCTGCTGCACCCGGCCGGCCATCGACCCCGGGAAGCGGTGGATCGCCGGCGGCGTCGCGAACAGCTCGCCGAGGGTGTCGAGCTCGGCGAGCTCGGCCGCGTCGAGGTCGTGCCCGAGCCTCGTTCGGAGGTCATACGGTCCTCGGAACGCCTTCTCCATGGGGATCTGTTGGTCCAGCAGCATCCCTGTCAGCAGCGCGAGCGGATCCCGGCTCAGGAGCGCATCGGCGTCGGGATCCTGCGCCAAGTGGAGGTCGTGGTTAGCCATGCGGACAGCCTGCCACTTCCGGTCCGCGAGGCCGGACTTGGTTGGACGATCGTCGGCATCCGACGTCCCGTAGGCCGTGCGACGGGTCCTGGTCGGATCCGGACCAGGTATCAATCCC
>JAYTHM010000703.1:0-7766 GCA_043732645.1 Frankiales bacterium | reverse complement strand
GCGATGCTGAACAAGATCGCCAGGCCACCACCGTCACGCAGGCCGATGCCGTTGCCGCCACCGATCAAAGACGCGACCAGGTTGACGATGAGCAAGGCGAACAGCCCGACGAAGGCGCCGGTCACGATCTTGGTGAAACGTGGCGTCGCGCGCAGTCGACCGCTGGTGAAGGCGAACAGCACGGCCCCGAAGATCGCGGCCGTCCCGACGGCGGCCTGGATGGCGATCCCGCCATAGACGTCGTTGTAGAGCTTGCTGATCCCGCCGACGAACACGCCCTCGCACGCGGCGTAAGCCAGCACGAGGGGCGGGCTGACCTGACGCTTGAAGATGTTGATCAGTGCGAGTGCGAAGCCGACGAGGCCGGCGCCGAACACGACGCCCTTCGGCGCGTCGGCGATCCAGGCGACGGCACCGGTGACGACGACCAGGCCGAGCAGGATGCCGGTCTTGACGACGACGTCGTCCATGGTGAGGCGCTGCGGAGTGCGGTAGACGTCCTCGACCTGCCCTGGTGTGGGGTAGCCCGGGGCACCGAAGGTCTGGCCCTGCTTCAGCGTCGGCGCTTTGCCGAAGACCGGGTTGTTGGACTGCAGTCCTGCCATGCGAGTCGTGCTCCTTAAGTTGGTCTGTACCTGCTCAACGAGCCGGTACGTCGTTCTGTGCCCGTGGACGGGCTCGACTATCTGTGCCCCCGGTGGGGCTCGAACCCACACTGACGAGGTTTTTAAGACCCCGGTCTCTCCCAGTTGGACTACGGGGGCGGCGCTGTCCACACGGTACTGCTCCAGCGCGACTGTCAGGGAAGTCACACTGCAGTGAGAACCCGACGCAATCGGCAACATGTGGCGGTATCCGCAGGCGATTTCGGCAAGAATGCCCTCGTGGCTGTTATGGCGGGCGGGACCTACCGCTCGGTGCTGCGCAACCGCGAGTTCAGCGCGCTGTTGTTGTCCCAGAGTCTGAGCATCTTGGGCGACCAGATCGCCCGAATCGCCATTGCGGTCATGGTGTTCCGTCAAACCCACTCGGCCTTCGCCGCCTCGGCGACCTATGCCGTTTCCTACCTCACCTACCTCTTCGGCGGCCCAGTTCTGGCCGCTGTCTCCGACCGCTACGCGCGACGGACCGTGATGGTCCTGAGCGACCTCGCACGCGCGGCGCTCGTTGCCGTCATCGCTATCTCCGATCTTTCCCTGCCGGTCCTGTTCGCCCTCTTGGTCCTGCTCGAGGCCTTGGCTCCGGCCTTCGACAGCGCTCGCGGTGCGAGCCTTCCTGACATCTTGCCCGGGGACGCCTACCCCAAAGGAAATGCACTCTGCAACCTGGCGTTCCAAGCGGCGCAGGTGGCTGGGTTCGCACTCGGCGGAGCCTTGCTCACCCAGGTCGGGCCCGCGTCAGCCCTCCTGGTGGACAGCGGCACCTTCTTGGTCTCAGCCGGGGTTTTGCTACTGGCACTGCAATCCCACAGGCCGGCCCCACGTGCAGAAGAGCAGGGTCTGCTGCGCGAGACGGTAGAGGGCATCCGCCTCGTCTCCAGAAGCCGCGACTTGCGTCACCTACTGGCCTTCGCGCTCATGGGCGCGGTAGCCGTCGCCGCACCAGAGAGCCTCGCGGTACCCACGGCAGCCAGCCTGGGCGGCGGCACGGTGGCTGCTGGGCTCTTGACGGCGTCCTTGCCAGCCGGCTTCGTTCTCGCTAGCTTCGCTGTGCTGCGGCTTCCGAGCGATCGACGTCGGGAGCTCCTCCCAGTGCTCGTCATCGTGTCGGCACTGCCGCTTCTGATCACGCCGCTGGTGGACAGCCTGGCGTTGACGGCGGTGCTCTGGACCCTCAGCGGCATGGGTTCCTCGATCCAGCTCGTGGCCAGTGCGGCGTACGTGGCGGCAGCTCCGACTCACGCTCGAGCGCGTGCCTACGGAATTGCCACCACCGTGCTGATGGCCTCTCAGGGGATGGCGCAACTCATCGCGGGGTCGCTCTCAGGCGCCCTTGGTGCTGCTCATGGCCCACAGCTGAGCGTGGCAGTCATCGCATTGGTGACTCTCGTCTGCCTGCCGGTTTTCCAGCGAAATATCCGCCTACGGGACAACGACGTTCAAGAAACTGGCGATCTTGTCCGATGAGCGACCTGATGAGCAACGTCAACTGGATCCGCCGGACGGCCGCCTTTGCGCTGTCGGCTGCGCTGGGTGTCCTGGGCGTCCTGGGGATGCTTAGCGTCACCGGCACCGGTCGCTTGGTCCACGCTCCTCTGACGGTGCCCTGGTGGGCGCTCTTGCCAGCGTACGTCGCGGCCTCTCACTTCTCCATCGACTTCGAGTTCCGTCGCGAGGCTCGCAGCGTCGGACTGACCCACCTTCCCCTGGCCCTTGGCCTCGCGTTTGTCACGCCAGTAGGGCACATCGCTGCTCGCGGGCTGGGACACCTCATCGACTCGGTCTTCCTGCGCCGTCAGCCGCCGGTGAAGGTGGCGTTCAACACCGCCGCGGGCGTGCTCGAGGTTGCCGTGGCCAGCGTGGCCTTGAGCGTTATGGTGCCAGAAGCAGCGCCCGGACCTCGCCTGTGGCTCGCGCTGCTCATCGGGGTCCTCGTCGCCGAGATCGTCGGGCACGCCGTGCTCTCGATCATCATGCGGCTCCTTTGCGTACCGGTGACGTGGGCCCAGCTCTGGGGACCGTTGGCCTTCACCGCGGTCTCCAGCCCGCTGTTCATCAGCCTCGGCATCGTGTCCGTTGCCGCCCTGTGGACGCAGCCGTTCACTGCTGTGATTCTCGTGCTGATGGCCGTGGGCCTGACGGCCGCCTACCGTGGCCATCGTCGGCAGTCAGCGCAGCAACAACAAACCAGTGACCTCTACCAGTTCGTCAAGAATCTCGGGCCCATCGACGAGCACGACCTCTCGGCGCTCGGCGTCCTCGAGCAGGTGCGGGTCCTGCTCCATGCGAAGAAGCTCGACCTGGCTCTTGCCCACGACCACAACGGCTTCCGGCACCTCGTCGTCGCGGACGGGGCAGCGGGAACGACCGAGGCAGACCTCTCCGAGGTAGCTCGCGCAGTTGCCTTCACAGGCTCGAACGCTGCCCCAGTCGGTGCCGCTGATCGCATGGCCACTCCCCTGGTCGGCCACACAGGGATGATTGGCGTGCTCACCGCCCAGGAGCGCCTCGGGGCCGTGCGGAACTTCGACCTGGGGGACCTCCGACTGCTCGAGACGATCGCCACCGAGCTCACGACTGCTCTCGAGCGTGGGCGGCTGCTCGCCGACCTGGGGAGAGCAGCGACAACTGACCCGCTGACCTCCTTGCCCAACCTGAACGAGGTCACGCGACAAATCGACGCCTTCCTCCAGACCGGGCAACAGGCGATAGTTACGGCCGTCGCCGTCGACTCCTTCCGTGAGGTCAATGACACCCTGGGACATGAGGTAGGCGATGACCTCTTGCTCGAAGTCACCCGCAGGCTGGTTTTGAGCCACCCGAACTCCATCATCGGCCGGATCGGAGGCGGACGCTTTGCCATCTGCGTCCCGTCCGAGCGCTTCGGCGGAGACCCGGCCATGTTTGGGCTGGGTCTTCGTGCCCGGGTGGAGGGCGGCGCGCAGCTCGGCCCTGTCGGCACCCACATTCGGCTTTCGGTCGGCTGTGTGACGGCTCCCGAGCACGGCGACGAAGCATCCACCCTGATCCGGCGCGCCGAGACCGTGATGTATAGCGCCCGCCAGGCTCACGGAGGTCCCGTCACCTGGGAGCCTGCCTACGAGGTCCAGGGCCAGCGCAGGCTCGCCGTGGTCATGGCCCTTCGGGAGGCGCTGTCGAGCGGCGCAATCGGGGTGGCGTTCCAACCGAAGCTCGACTGCCAGACTCTCCAGGTGACCGGAGTCGAAGCGCTGGCGCGCTGGACGCATCCTGCGCTGGGCGCCATCCGACCGGATGAGTTCATCCCCCTGGCAGAAGCGTCCGGTCTCATGGGTCCGCTCACCTCCAGCGTCCTGCGCCAGGCCCTCACAGCCTGCAAGGGCTGGCAACGACGTGGCGGGCGCGTCGGCGTTGCGGTCAACGTGAGCGCCGACACCGTCCTCGACCCGAGCTTCGTCACCGAGGTCGCCACCTTGCTGACCTCGACGGACACCTCACCAGACCTGCTCACGCTCGAGCTGACAGAGGGTGTCCTTGTGGATGACCCGCTGCTTGCCACGGAGCGGATGACCGAGCTGCGGGCTCTCGGGATCAAGCTCTCGGTCGATGACTTCGGCACCGGTTATTCCTCGCTGACCTACCTCAAGGGCCTCCCGATGGACGAGGTCAAGATCGACAAGGGCTTCGTGGACGCGGTCGTTGTGGACGCTGGCGACCGGGCTGTAGTCCGGGCGGTGGTTGACATCGCGCACACGTTAGGGCTGCGGGTCGTCGCCGAGGGTGTCGAACTTGAAGACCAGCAGCGCGTGCTCCGCGAGCTGGGGGTCGACGAGGTCCAGGGCTATCTGCACGCACGTCCGATGGCGGCGCTCGACATGGCTGCCTGGCTTCGTCGTAGCGAGTCACAAGCCCGCATCCACTGACGCAGCCGTCGCTCTGGCCACGGCCGGTGCGCCCGCCAAGACCGTTAAAGACGTTCCAGGGGCTGGGACAGGGTGTAGCACCACCCAGTCCCAGCCCCTGGACAGGACTGGGTCCTCCTGCAATGACTTGACAAGTCATGGCACTGCACCTACGGCCAAATAACCCTGCGCATCCGAATTCACCCCCCGCAAATGGCCTAAGCCTGACTCGACCGTTTGGCCTAGTAAAGCTGAACCTAAGGGACAAGTTCAGGAAAGCGCTAGTGTCTGATTCCAGGTAATCCGGACATTGGTCCCACCAGTACCTCGATTTTCACCCGTTTGGCCCTACAGATCTATCTCGCAACAGCCGATGGTCGGCGTAGGCCTGCGGAGTCCGGGGCTGTAGCACCAGGTCCGGACGCCGTAGTCTCGCTCCGCCAACCGGCCCAGAGGGGCTTCGTCGATCCAGGCCTGGACCGGCTCAGAGGTCGGCGAGGACCTTTGCGCGGGCGAAGACGGCGTCCAACATCGGCTCGGTGAGCTTGCCGGTGAAGGTGTTCTGCTGGGAGACGTGGAAGCAACCGAGGACGGTAAGTCCGTCGAGCTCGACCTCGGCGCCGTGCGCGAACCGGGGCAGCCGGCCTGGCAGGTCCATCCCCGCCGACCGCAGCGAGGCGAACGTCGACGCCCAACCGAAGGCTCCCAGGGTGACCACAGCTCGCACTGAGGGCAGCACCCACGACAGCTCGCGGTCGAGCCAGGGCGCGCAGGCATCGCGCTCCTCCGGCGTCGGCTTGTTGGCCGGCGGCGCGCACCGGACCGGCAGGGTGATCCGGGTGTCGATGAGCTCCTGGCCGTCGCGGGCGTCGACGGAGGTCGGCTGGGTCGCGAGCCCTGCCCGATACAGGGCTGCGAACAGCCAGTCGCCGCTGCGGTCACCGGTGAAGATGCGGCCGGTCCGGTTCCCACCGTGCGCAGCTGGGGCCAGGCCCATCACCAGAACCTTCGGCCTGGCCGCGCCCCAGCCGGTGACCGGTCGGCCCCAGTAGGTCTCCTGCGCGTACGACGCCCGCTTGTCGTGGGCAACCTGCTCCCGCCAACCCACCAGCCGAGGGCAGGCACGGCAGACCGAGGCCCGCCCATCGAGGTGGTCGAGGGTGGGAGCACTGCCGGCCAGCCGGACCACATCCGCGGCGCTGTGCGCGACCGGGGTCGTCGCACTGGCGCGGTCGGTCGGAAAGCCCGTTCCGGGTCTGATCACCACCCGGTCAGCCTAGTCAGGCGGCACACGACGATGCGGACCTCAGGGTGCGCTAGGCGCCCCTGCATGGCCACCTAGCTCTCCCTGCTCATCGACGTGGCGATCCCGTCCAGGATGTCGCTTTCACTCACGAGTACCTCACCGAGCCCCAGCCGATCGACACAGCTCTGCAGGACGAGAGCACCCCCACCGATGACGTCGACCCGACCAGGATGCATGACCGGCAGGGCGGCCCGCTCCGCCCTGGTCATCGCCAACAGCCCGTCGGTGACCCGGCGCACCTGCGATGCGGAGATCCGCGACAGGTGGATCGCCTCCGGCTGGTACGACGAGAGCCCCTGGGCGAGCGCCGCGACCGTCGTGACCGAACCGGCGAGGCCGACGGCGGTGCGGGCCCGGTCGGTGGGGACCACGGACAGGACCCGCGTGAGGGCCTCGTCCACGTCCGCGCGGGCGGCGGCAACCTGCTCGGCGGTAGGCGGGTCGTCTCGCAGATGACGCTCGGTGAGCCGCACGCAGCCCACGTCGACCGACAGCGAAGCGTCGACCTCGGAGGTGCCCAGGACGAACTCGGTCGAGCCGCCTCCGATGTCCATGACGAGGAACGGGCCGTCGGCCGGGTCGAGGGCTGCTGTGGCGCCCCGGAAGGACAGGGCAGCCTCCTCGGCGCCGCTGACGACCTCGGGCTCAACGCCCAGCACACCGGTCACCAGATCGACGAAAACGCTGCGGTTGCTGGCATCCCGGGTCGCGGACGTCGCGACCATGCGGGTCCGCTCCACGCCGAGCTCGGCGCACGTCACGGCATAGTCGACGAGCGCGACCCGGGTGCGCTCGAGGGCTTCAGGAGACAGCTTTCCGGTGCGGTCCACGCCCTCCCCGAGTCGCACGACCCGCATCTCGCGGTGCACATCGACCTTGATCCGGCCGTCGAGGTCAGCGACGAGCAGGCGAATCGAGTTCGTGCCGCAGTCGACGGCCGCGACCCTGGTCAGGACGCGCCCCTCACGAACGGGTCTTCTTGCGCGGCTGCGCCTGTGGGTCGTCCGGGTCGACGCAGGGGCCCTTTCGCGACCAGTCTTCGAGCAGCGCGAGGGCCTCGTCCCCGAACGGGTTGACCCCCGCGCCCACGGCCAGGGAGTGCCCGACGAGCACGTGCAGGCACTTCACCCTGGTCGGCATCCCACCCTGCGCGGGTACGTCCACGAGCACGCCATGGGTGTCGCGCCGGGAGATGTAGTCCCGGGCCGCTTCGTCGTACTTCTGTTGCAGGGCAGGGTCTTCGGTGAGCCGATCGGTCATCAGCTTCATCAGCCCACTGGACTCCAGGGTGCCGATCAGCGAGGCCGCACGGGGGCAGGTGAGGTAGTACAGCGTGGGGAAGGGAGTGCCGTCCTCCAGCCGTGGCCTGGTCTCCACGACATCGGGCAGGCCACAACCGCAGCGGTGCGCGACGGACCGGATGGCGCGCGGCTCTCGGGACAGCTGCAATGCCACCGCTCGGCGGTCCCGGGGGTCGAGCGCGCTCACCGCTTGGCCACCTGGACCGGCCGGTCGGCGGCCTTCACGCTGCCCCACACCTGGGAGTACCAGGGCGCCTCGGGGCCGTTGGCCGTCGCCCCCCCCATGGCGGCCTTGCCGACAGGACGCGGCGGCGCCGACGGCGCGAGGACGACGTAGGCGGTCTCCCCGGGGAGTACGAAGTGCAGCCGGGTGCGGGCCTGAGCCTTCACGTAGGCCGGGTCCTTGAGCTGGTTGAGCTGGTGCTGCAGCGCGGCCACCCTGGCCCTTTGCTGCACCTGGACGCTGCGCGCCGCGGCGATCTGCCCGCGCTGTGCCAGGTACTCCCGGAGCGGGAGCGCAGCGCTCACCAGCAGTGCGCACAGGACCAGGCCCAAGACCGCGGCCCGGGTCGTGAGGCCGGCGCGGGCGTCGGCAGCAGCGGCACCAGCGAAGGCTCCC
>JAYTHM010000702.1:0-2272 GCA_043732645.1 Frankiales bacterium | reverse complement strand
GCTCGTGCCGCGGGTCCTGCCCGGCGAGCAGGTCCTGGCTGCTGATCCCGGCCCGACCGAGAGCGTCCCCCGAGACCGGCATCGCGCCGTTTGCCCCGACCACCAGAGCGTTGGACAGCAGCCCGACGGCGATCAGCCCGGTGCCCTGGATGCCACGGTTGGCGAGCAGGAAGACGCCTACCAGCACCGCTGAGAGAGCCAACCCCAGCGGGTACGCCAGACCCCCCACCAGCCCGCCTGCGAGCTGGACCAGCACGGCCGCCAGGACGAGGCGTCCACGGCGCAGGGACAGCGAGCCCAGCCGGTCCAGGCTGCCCCCGGCCGTGTAGCCCAGAGCGAGGGCCGCCAGCAGGGCGAGGGCAGCGAGGAGCACCCCGATAGTGTCGCTGCTGCAAGCGGGGAACGGCCCCGCCGACACCCGCTGGGGACTGATGTGAGCGACCTTGCAGTGACCCGCGAAGGCCTGGTGCTGCGACTCCACCTCGACCGCGAGCCCAAGCGCAACGCGCTCAACGGCGAGATCCTGGGCGGGATGCTGGCGGCGGTGCGGGACCCGGGCGACGCCCGGTCGATCCTCATCACCAGCGCGGGGGACAAAGTCTTCTGCGCCGGGGCCGACCTGGTTCAGATGGCACCGGACGCGACCGGGCTCGAGGTGCACGAGAGCCGCGGGCTGCTTCGCGAGCTGGTCCTCGCGATGCAGGCCTGCGAGCTGCCGATCGTGGCGGGCGTGCAGGGCCTTTGCCTGGCCGGCGGGGTCGCGGTCATCCTCGGCGCCGACATCGTCCTCGCCGCCGATACCGCGGCGATCGGCCTGCCCGAGATCGACCTCGGCATCTGGCCGTTCATGGTGAGCGCCCTCCTCGGGCGGCACGTCAGCCCCAAGCGGGCGATGGAGATGATGCTCAGCGCGCGCCGGGTACCGGCGGCTGAGGCCCTCGAGATGGGTTTGCTCAGTCGGGTCGTGCCGTTCGACGACCTGCTGCGGGAGTCCCTCGCTCTGGCGCAGTCCCTGGCCGGCAAGCCGCCGGTGGCGGTGCGGTTGGGGAAGCGGGCGTTCCTGGACGCGATGGAGTCCTCCCTGCCCGCCGGGCTCGCCGCGATGCAGGCCCAGTTGTCGCTGCTCAACTCGACCGAGGACGCCGCCGAGGGCATCGGTGCGTTCCTGCAGAAGCGGACACCGGAGTGGAAGGGTCGCTAGCGCACGAGCGTCACCGTACTCTTGGGCCATGACCGACGAGACCCCGCAGGAGAAGGTCGAGGGCACCGCCAGCCACGACCCCAAGCACCCCGCCAAGTTGCTTGAGTTCATGAGCACGGGATGGGCCGAGCGCGACACGACACTGCCCGCTGAGGCGGAGGTGGCTCCACTGAGGCGGGCCCGTCGAGAGCGGCTCGCCGCGGCGTACCCGGGTGAGGTCCTGGTGGTCCCGAGCGGCGGCTTCAAGGTCCGCGCCAACGACACCGACTACCCGTTCCGACCGGGCAGCGACTTCACCTGGCTGGTCGGTTCGCGCGAGCCCGACGCCGTGCTGGTGATCGACGCCGAGGGCGAGCAGGTGCTCTACCAGTCACCGTCCTGGGACCGCACGACACCGGCGTTCTTCACCGACCGGAGCGGCGAGCTGTGGGTCGGCCCGCGCCCGTCCCTCGACGCGGTCACCGCCGAGCTGGGCATCACCACCCGCCCGCTCGAGGAGCTCGAGAAGCTGCAGGGCTCCACCGCCCGCCTCCTGCGCGGGTACGACGAGCGGGTGGCCGGCCTGTTCGAGACGGCGGAGCAGGCCGACGGAGAGCTGGCGACCTGGCTCGCCGAGGCCCGGCTCGTCAAGGACGCGTGGGAGATCGCGCAGCTGCAGCTGGCCGTTGATGCGACCGTGCTCGGCTTCGAGGATGTCGTCCGCGCGCTGCCGTTGGCCGTGGTGACCTCCGAGCGCTGGGCGGAAGGCGTCTTCGGGCTGCGGGCGCGGGTCGAGGGCAACGACGTCGGCTACGGCTCGATCTGCGCCGCCGGCTCGCACGCCTGCACCCTGCACTGGACCGACAACGACGGGGCCGTCCGGCCCGGTGAGCTGATCCTGCTGGACATGGGGGTGGAGGGGCACGAGCTCTACACCGCCGACGTCACCCGCACGCTGCCCGTCAACGGGCGTTTCTCGGCTCGACAGCGAGAGGTCTACGACCTGGTCTACCTTGCGCAGGAGGCGGCGTTCGCGGAGTGCAGGCCCGGCGCCCCCTTCCTCGCACCGCACAAGGCCGCGATGCGCGTTCT
>JAYTHM010000701.1:0-2284 GCA_043732645.1 Frankiales bacterium | reverse complement strand
GTAGCGGAGCCACCGCCGACCAACCCCGTCTGGCCCGAAAGCCCTGCCGCAGAGCCACTCGACCGCCCATGGCGCGACAGCGACCGCCCAGAACTACCGCCGTGATCCAGATAGCCCTTTTCGAGAATCCTGTTGGGAGCGCTAAAGGGTCAGCCTGATGTCGCCGAAGTAGTTGTTGTCACAGAGCCGCAAGGCCAAGCAAAGGCAAACCCGTCGTGAGGCGGGGACGCAAAGCCAGGGGACTCATCGGAGTCAGCCCAGCTGCCTCGGCCGGCCCCTCCTCGGAGGGCCGCGCGAGGAGTTGCAAGACCACCGCGCGGCTCACCTACATCCCGTCCTGGAGGACATCGCAATGCTGGCTCGCATCCGTAAGTCGCAGGAGTCCGAGGGTGGCTTCACCCTCATCGAGCTCTTGGTCGTCATGATTATCATCGGCATTCTCGCCGCGATCGCCATCCCGGTGTTCCTCAACCAGCGCAAGAAGGCCCAGGACACCGCGGCCAAGGCAGACGTCTCCACCATCGGCAAGGAGATCGCGACCTACTACGTCGACAACACCTCTATGCCGGCCGTTGTCCTGACCGCCGGTCGCTACTCCCTGAGCGCTGCAGCCGTGGTTGGCCCTCCCGCGATCGCCGCCTACCCGGCTACTGACCTGGGCAAGTCAAGCAACAACGTCACGCTGTTGAACCAGTTCATCGTGGACGCAACGCACTGGTGCGTCACTGTCCAGAACCTCCAGGGCGACAAGGCCGCCGTTGGCACTGAGTACTCAGCAGCCGGCGGTCTGACCCCGGGCGTCGCTTGCACCAACGCCAACGGCTAACCACCACCCAACCGGCTATCAGGGAAGGGCGGGCCCATTAGGGTCCGCCCTTCCCGGCTGTTCAGGCCCAAATCTGGCTCTCCCGGCATCGGTGTGGGTTCGATTGGCGCTGGAGGGCGTGACAGGGCCTGTTGGGCAACGGGACTGTGGTGAGGGCTCGAGGTTGGGAGAGACGCACGGGTGCTGACCTAGGTCGGGCGGTTCCTACACCAAGCCAAACGAGGGTCGCCCGTGCGCGTCACGACTGCATTCAACCCTCTTCTGAGCCTGCCTGGGGCCTCGGTCACGGAGGTGACGTTCCAGGACGTTGCGGTGGTCGTCGACGTGGCGCTGCGCCGGCGACGGTTGTGCTGCCCGAAGTGCGAGTTCACGACCGCCGCCCGGTATGACACCCGGCCGGTGTTGTTGACCTTGCGGCACACCGACTCGGGTCCGGAAGTGTTCGTCCGGCTCCAAGTGCCGTTCGTGAAGTTCGGGAACTCGACCGGCTCGACCTTGATGCGCCGCCGTCTGATCCGGGCCGGCATTGAGCATGCGGCCCACGACGGCAAATCCTTCCATGCCCTGCGGCGCACCGCAGGGACAAGGCTCATCGAGTCGCGCGCCGGCCTGCCGCTGGCCGCGCAGATCCTGGGCCACGCTCGCATCAATTCCTCCCGTCGCTACTTCGCTCTGGCCAACCAGCAACTCCGCCAGTGCTGCCTGCCGCTGCAGGAGTTCGCCTGCACGAAGGAGGGGCTGCGATGAACACCTTCACCAGCAATTTCGCCCCCCACGTCGAGGCGATGCTCGAATGGCGAACCTCGCTCGGACACAGCCTGCGCGACATGCGAAACGCGATGGCTGGTTTCGACAGGTTCTGCTCCGCCCTGTGGCCCAGCGAAACGGTGCTGACCCGGGAACTGGCGACCGCCTGGTGCCAGGACACCGCGACGGGCACCTGGGGCCTACCGCAGCCGCGCGGTCCGTGAGTTCGGCAAATACCTCCAACTGGCCGGCGTGGACGCGTTCATCGTGCCGTCGGCGTAGATCGCCAGCCCGACCCGTGGGCTACCGCACATGTTCACCGATGAGGAGCTGGCCGCGTTCTTCCGGACGGCCGACTCCATCGACGCCGAGTACCGCAGTCCGTTCCACGAATACACGATCCCGGTCATCTTCCGGCTGATCCGCGGCGCGGGACTGCGCCCGGCCGAAGCCCGCCGCTTGCGCCGCCACGACGTTGACGCCGAAGGCGCGATGGTGATGATCGAACGCTCCAAACGGAACAAGGACCGCCATGTCCCCGTCAGCGGGGACCCGGCCGGTCTGCTAGCGCGCTTCGATCACCTGGCGGACCTGCGGCGCGCGGACCGAGAGTGGTCCTTCCAGGACCACCATGGCTGTCAGTACTGCCCATCCTGGTTCATCGCCAGCTACCACCTCTGCTGCGAACGGGCGGGCAGGATCGCGCCGGCC
>JAYTHM010000700.1:0-2285 GCA_043732645.1 Frankiales bacterium | reverse complement strand
ACCGCCCTCCTCTGGCTTTCGCCCCGCCGCGGGCCCGCTCAACCACCCGCCCCGCATGGGACAGGCCCGAGCCGGCCCAAGGAGCCATCGCAGGAACGACCTCGGTGACGGCGGCTTCGAGAAGGGCCCGGACGTCGCCCGCAGCACGACCCCGGGATCGAAAGGGAAACAGGGTGCCCGCTTCGGCGACAAGAACGACGACCTTCGGCGAAGCCTTGAGGTCATCCTCATGACGTTGCCTCGCGGTCCGGCCAGTTGCCGTGGAGCCTGGCCCGAAGGCGCGCGGTCCTGCATCGGTCACCTGATTCAGGCCAAGCATGGGTTCGTCCTTCGCGCGGAGACCCGGCTGCGCAGACACGCCGCTGGTAGGAGGGTCTGCGCAGCCCGGGCGAGGTCGTCGCGGCTCGGGATCGTGTGCTCAGTTCACGATGACGACGAGCCGACCTCGGACGTGGCCGTGCTCGCTGACCTGGTGTGCCTGGCTGATGTTGCTGAGGGAGAAGGTGCGCTCGACGCTCAACCAAAAGGCTCCGGCGTCGATGAGCGCGCCGATGCCGGCCATGGCGTGGAAGGCATTGCCTTGCTCGAAGGCGTTGCTGAACAGCACTCCGTGCTCACGGGCACCGTCGACGTCAGCGAGGGTGACGACGTTTTCGGGGCCGCCGGCGAGGTCAATCAGTGTCGGCAGAACACCGCTGCCGGCGACGTCGAGGGCGGCGTCGACCCCTGTGGGGGCGAGGGCGCGCAGCCGATCCGCCATGCCGTCGCCGTAGGTGGTGGGCTGTGCACCTAGCTGTCGGAGGTAGTCGTGGTTGGCGGTGCTGGCGGTGCCGATGACTCTCGCGCCACGGGCGACGGCGAGCTGCACGGCGGTGCTGCCGATGCCCCCAGCGGCTCCGTTGACGACGAGCGACGTGCCCGCACCGACGCTGAGCTGGTCCAGGCCCCGTGTGGCGGTTTCCAGGGCGATGGGCAGGGCGGCAGCGTCAACGAAGCCGAGGGCATCGGGTACCCGTGCCCGGTAGGTCATCAGTGCCAGATCGGCGGCCCCGGCCCCGTCGTCGGAGACGCCGAAGATGCGGTCGCCCACGGCGACGTCGGCCACGCCCTCACCAACCTCGTCGACGACGCCGGCGATGTCGCGCCCGGTCGTCTGGGGCAGCGGTGCGCCGAAGCTCAAGGTGCCTTGCCGGATCTTGGTGTCGGTGGCGCTGATGCCGACAGCGCGGACGCGGATGCGGACCTGGCCGGGGCCGGGGTGGGGGTCGGGGAGCTCCACGATCTCGAGGACGTCGGGTGCTCCGAAGTGGGTGAACTGCACTGCTCGCACGTGGACCTGGCTCTCTGCGCCGGGGCGCGGTGAATGGATGCGGGTGGAGGAGGGGTTGCTCAGGCGGCGACGGGGGTGGTCAGGTCGACCGGTCCGCTGCGCAGCAAGAGCGCGCAGAGAAGGGCGGCGAAGAGGAAGAGGGCGGTGGCAGACCAGAACACGACGTGATCGCCGGCCAGGGCGGCGGCGGCTCGGGTTGCCTCCGAGGCTGCTGTGCTGGCGTGCGCGGCGAGGTACCGGTTGGTGGCGGAGACCGAGATGGAGCTGAACAGGGCGAGCCCGATGGCCCCGCCGACCTGCTGGGAGGTGTTCACCATCGCTGAGGTCACTCCTGCGTCGTCCTCACGGACCCCGCTGGTGGCCACGTTCTGCGACGGCCCGAAGATGAAGCCGAAACCGAAACCGAGGATGAGCAGTGACGGCAGCACGCCACCGGCGTAGGTGGAGTCGACCCCGAGCCGGGTCAATAGTGCCATCGCAAAGGCGGCGCACAGGCAGCCGACGGGCACCAGTGGGCGCGGGCCGGTGCGGGGCAGCAGCACCGAACCGGACATCACCGCACCCACGATGAGCACCCCGATCATCGGCAGGAACGCGACTCCGGTGGCGATGGGGCTGAAGCCGAGGGTTTGCTGCAGGTAGTAGGTGAGGAACAGGAACACCGCGAACGAGCCGATGCCTGAGATGGCGACGGCCAGGTAGGAACCACCCCGGTTGCGGTGCAGCAGGACCCCGAGCGGCAGCAGCGGCGCGGACACCCGGCGTTCGACGAGGACGAACACGACCCCGAACGTGAGGCCCACCACCAGCGGGGCCAGCGTGCCGGTGGCCAGCCAACCGGCGGTCGCGGCGTTGCTGAGGCCGAACACGACGCCGACCAGGCATAGGACCGCGGCGAGCGTGCCGGGGAGGTCGAGGCGGCCGCGCAGCGGTCGCGGCCCCGCCGGCACGACAA
>JAYTHM010000699.1:0-2285 GCA_043732645.1 Frankiales bacterium | reverse complement strand
CCCCCCGACGGGAGCCCTGGCCTGGGGCTACCCGACGGAGCCGATCGGTGCCAGCCCGGCCGTACCGGTGTCCCGGGCAGGAACCCGGCTCGCCGCTGCGGTGCTGGCGACCGCGCTGGTGGCCGGTGGCGCGGGTGGCTACCTCGGTTACCGGGGAGCCCGGTCGGATAACGCAGCCGCCTTGGGCGTGCGCGAGCCCGCCGCGACCCTCTCGACCGCTGCCCCCGCTGCCCCGTCAGCCGCCTCGACCCTGACCAGCCGGCCGGCCAACTCGGTCGCCGGCATCGCGGCCCGCGTCCTTAAGAGCGTCGTCAGCATCTCGGTTGAGTCCGGTACCAGCGGGGGGACCGGTTCGGGTGTGGTGCTGCTGTCCGATGGCTATGTGCTCACCAACAACCACGTCGTGGCAGACGCGGCCACCGGCGGCGGGAAGATCACGGTGTCGTTCAACGGCACCGGCCAGGTGGACCTGCCTGCGTCGATCGTCGGCCGCGACCCCGAGACCGACCTGGCCGTCATCAAGGTCCGGGGTGGGCACGCACTCACCCCGGCCACGCTCGGCTCGTCGAGCAACCTGGTCGTGGGTGACCCTGTCCTTGCGATCGGGTCGCCACTGGGCCTGGCCGGTACCGTCACGTCCGGTATCATCAGCGCCCTCAACCGCACCGTGCGGGTGCCCAGTGAGAAGGCCTCCACGCCGGCAACGCCGCTGTTCAATGCGATCCAGACCGACGCGGCTATCAACCCTGGCAACTCAGGCGGTGCCTTGGTCGACAGCGCCGGCCGGGTGATCGGGATCAACTCCGCCATTGCGACGCTGGGGAGCTCCGGGGTCGACGCGCAGACTGGCAGTATCGGCGTCGGCTTTGCGATTCCGATCGACGAGGCGCGCTCGATCGCCGAGCAGCTGATCCGCACCGGTCGAGCCACCCACCCCGCGATCGGCGTCTCCGCGGCGACCGTGGGAGCCGACGGCGGCACTACCCGCGGGGCCAAGCTGTCCAGCGTGCTGCCGGGCGGGCCGGCGCAGAAGGCGGGGCTGCAGTCCGGAGATGTCATCACCCAGCTGAACGGTCAGCTGGTCCTAAGCGTCGACCAGCTGATCGTGATCCTGCGGACCTTCCAGGTCGGGGACACGATCACCGTGTCCTACCTGCGCGGTGGAGGCCCCATGACCGCCAAGCTCATCTTGCAGGACAAGGCGAGCTGATACTCAGGAAGCCCAGGCGCTCTGCCGTAGGCTGCAAGAACTGCACAGGAGGAGGTGCGCGGTGTTCGGAGGGCTGGGTTTTCCAGAGGTAGCCATGCTGCTGCTGCTCGGGCTGTTCGTCTTCGGACCCGAGCGGCTGCCGACGATGGCGCAGGAGGCCGCGCGTACGCTGCGCAAACTCCGAGTCTACCTCAAGAGCATGAGCGAGGAGCTCAAGGCTGAGCTCGGACCCGAGGTCGGCAGTCTGAACCTCCGGTCGCTGGACCCGAAGGAGTTCGTTCGCAAGCACCTGTTCGAAGATGAGCAGGAGCAGCCGCTGGTGGCAAAGACGGTCACTGCTGGGGCCCGTCTGCTGCCCGGCCAGGCCCCTCCTTGGGATCCCGACACCACCTGAACCGACTCTTGCCGGCCCCCGCAAAGACCCGGGCCCTAGCGGCTGAGGTGGCGAAAAAATATCTGTGGCGAAAAAAAATACCTATGGGAACCTACGACTCACGGACGTCCATGGCCCGCAGTCTGCCCGCCCACCCTTGGCAGGACGAATGCGTAAGGGTGCCGGGTTACCGACCCGACCGTGGTGCTCACGCTGGTAAGCAGCCTCCAGACCCCCGCCGGTACCGCCAAGCTGACGCTGGCCGCCGGTCCGATCGGCGCCCGTGAGGACCAACCCGCGACCCTAAACCGGCTGCGTTCCTAGGCTTTGATGGACAAGGTGCCACCGGATCTGGCCCCGCGACGCCCGCGGTCAACTGATCGCGCAGGGACACCTGATGCCGGCCGCCCGCGCGGCAGGACGGGCTGCGGACGTGCCAGGCACTGAGCCTGGCCGGTGCACTGTCGATTCCAGAGCACCTGACGGCCGTGGTGGCTACGACCTCCCGCTGCTCGCGGCCGCCGAGGTTGTCGGCCTGGCTACTTGTTCGCCGGGCTGAGCCCCAGTGACAGGCCGGCCAGCCCACGGGGCTTGCCGGTGAGCTTGTCGACGATGGCCAGGAGCTCTTTGCCTGCGGGGGAGTCCGGCTCGTCCAGGACCAGCGGGCGTCCGTTGTCGCCGCCTTCGCGCAGCCGCTTGTCG
>JAYTHM010000698.1:0-7814 GCA_043732645.1 Frankiales bacterium | reverse complement strand
CTCATCCAGGTGGGTCATGACCTGGGGGCTGCTGGGGGTCTCGACAGCCAGGCGGCGGCTGTCGGCGGTCCAGGCGAACAGCCGGTCCTGGACGTCCTGGAGCGGCACAGCGTCGGGGTAGTGGTTACTGGTGTCGCCGTGTTCTTCGGCGCGCCAGTGCCACGCTGTGCCGCGGCGGCTGGTGAACCCGATCAGGGTGTTGGTGTTGAGCCAGGTGATGCTCTCTCGGGACATGCTCGTTCTCCTTCGGACATGACAAAGCCCGACCCCGGAAGTGGGATCGGGCAGGTGAGTGGTCGTGCGGTGGTGCAGTTGAGATCTGGCGCTACTGGCAGATGAGGAAGGTCAGGTCGGCCTCGATGACGCAGCACGGGCAGGGCGCGTAGCCGCCGGTGATGTCATCCGGGACGGCCAGGGTCCCGTGACAGTCCAGGCAGCTCATCCGGTGGCCTGGCGTCCATGCGATGCCGACTGCAGCGCCCGGTACACCGATGCTCTGCTGACGCCGAGCGCCTTGGCGATGCTGCTGACGTCGTACTCGCCGCTGGCTCGCATTAGCCGGGCGGTCCGGAGTTTGTCAGCCGTCCACACCGTTGGGCGGCCACCGACCCTGCCTCGGGCCCGAGCTGCAGCGAGGCCGGCCATGGTGCGCTCCCGGATGAGGTCACGTTCGAACTCAGCCAGCGCCCCGAAGACGTGGAAGATCAACCTGCCGCCGGGGGTGCTGGTGTCGATCGCCTCGGTGAGACTCACGAACGCCACGCCTCGAGCTTCCAAGGCCCCGACGGTCTCGATGAGGTGCTTCAGCGACCTGCCAAGCCGATCAAGGCGCCAGACGACGACGGTGTCACCGGGTCGGGCCTGTTCGAGGAGGTCGTCGAGGGCTGGGCGGCTGGTGAGCTTGCCGCTGGCCTTGTCCACGAACAACCGGTCGACACCGGCGGCCTTGAGGGCGTCGAGCTGCAGGGCCTCGTCCTGTTGCAGGGTGCTGACGCGGGCGTAGCCGATGCGGTAGCCCTGTGTGGCTTCGTTCATCAAGTGTGTCCTTCAGGTGGTTGGGTGTGGTTCCTGGGCGGCAACGAGAGGTGGTCGGGTGAATTTCGGGGAGATGGGGCGAACATGTATGCGGTGCGGCTCGGAAGAGCCGCGTTGGCTGGTGACGGGGACCTACGCGCCTGGGACGGCGGGTCCGGGGCGAGTGCTGCTGTACGGAGACCGCTGTCGGCTCGCCGGCGACGGCAGCCTGCTCGTTGCAGTGCCCCTGACGTTGCTCAGCTTGGATCCCGAGGCGCTGGTGCTGCGGCTCTACGAGAGCGGGTACACAGAGAGCGACCCGCCGCAGGTGGCCGAGATGCTCGGACTGTCGACGCAGTGGGCGTCACGTGCCGCGGGAGCGATCAGGTCCCAGAACCCGTGAAGTGACCAGCCGCCTGAGAAGGACAATGGGTCACGAGTTATGAACACGCGATGGGCCAAACTCAGTGGCTTGGCGTGGGTGCTCAAAAGCCCTCATTTTTGATGGCGAACGTAGGGCGCGGTGTGGCGCACGCCCTGACAGAATGCCCTGGTGGATGAGGAACAGCGACTGACCGCTGAGGCCGCGTACGGGCAGTTCGAGGAAGCTTCACGGCGACGCGACAAGAGGTTACGAGTCAAGCTTTGGATACGGCTGAGTAGCGCTTTATTGTGGAGTGCATTTGTCGGGGCTGGTGTACTCCTTTTCGTTGATTGGCGGTATGCCTTACTCGCCACTGCTCTTTGGCTTTTGACTATGTATGCCCGACGCAAATTGAGCCATTCGAAGCGACGGGCCGACTACAAGTGGTTCGAGCGCACCTACACGCCTGCGGAGCGCGCCCTTTTCAAAGAGCTTGGGGAGGTGCGCGCAGAAGAAGCACGGCGGCGAGAGGAAGAACACGAGATCGAAAGGAGCGCAACGACAATTGAGCTAGCGGAGGCTCGCACAAGCGAGTTGGCCGTCAAAGAGACAGCCTACGAGCGCATTGAGCGTGAGCGGACCGAGTTGTTCGCTAGTAGGGATGTCGAATACGGGTCTGTAGTAGCTAAGGGCGAGATTGTTTACCAAGGCGGATCATTCGAGAGCGGGTATGGTGGGCCCGCCCGCGAGGGTGCCAAGGGGCATCTGTATTTGCGGTCTGGAGGCTTCCTAGAGATACAAGGGAAGAACCTGAAGATGGCGTTTTACGACCTTCGGACAGACCTAGTCGACGTTGATAGCGCGAACCACGTGGGTCGCCGGCTCAATGGGAAGCGCCTTGCAGGCTCAGCCGCTGCCCTCTACCTCTTCGGTGCGCCTGCTCTGCTGGTAGCTCCGTCCTTGGCCAAGAAGCACCTGACATCGCAATTACAAACCTCCTACCTCTTAGTCGTTGCTGACGGCGATATCTATGGCATGTTCAACATTCAGGACAGTGCGCTGGGCCGTCGCGTGGCCGCACGTAAGGCGGAACTCGCCAAAGAGCCGATGGCCATGGGAACCATGGTGGACCAGCTTGAACGGCTTACAGAGCTCCGACGTCTCGGCGCTATTAGCGAGGTCGAGTTCCAGCGCCTAAAGGCGCAGGCCATGAACCTGTAGGAGTCTCGATGGACGCACATGAGCGAGGGCGGACGGAGCTTGGGACAACTTTCCCCTGATGACGGTCTAGTTGAGGGCCGAGACGGCCTGCATGTCAGTGGAGTTGTTTTAGCCGAAGTGCCCTCGCGCCTTAGCAACCACAACGCCTACCTTGGGTCGCACACCTGAGCGCAGGCCCGCTGCGACGGAGCCGGGGCCACGGCGCAGCCGCTGTTGTAGCCCAGCCTTGCCTCGGGCAAGTTCAGGCCCGTACGCCGCTTCCTTGGAGCTCGATGACGCGCTGGATAGTGCCGATCCAGGCTGAACATGGCGTCGCGGTCCTCGAGGTAGACCAGGACACGTCCGACCCTGATGGAGATGACGCCGTGCCCTCAACCGTTGGCTTGGGCGTTGCCACCGTAGAAGCGGTAGTCCTGGGGGCCGGCCATGACGGTCTGTGCGGCGATCTGGCAGCGTGGCTCGGGGTCGACGGTCCCGAAGCCGCCTGGCACCACTCGCTGATCATCCAGGCCGCTAGTGGTCATAGCTTCCAGCGCTGATGGACCCCGTTCGAAGTGTCCAGGCACGCCTGGCAGACCTGGTCGGCCGGCTGGGTGATAGTCGCGGCATGCACGGCCATTCGGCGGTTGCGGGCCTGGACGAAGTCGTCCGCTGCAATCAGGTAGTCGCAGTAGGCCTGGGCGGTACGAGGCAGGCCACATTCGAGCTGGAAGTTGTACGGACCCGCCTTGTCCCTAGGCATCAGAAGGCGCACCTGCTGGCCGTCTGGTCCGTCGGTGACGAGGTCCTGAAGCATCCAGAACGCCACGTAGCGCTCGAACGAGCCAAAGAGATCGAAGAACGTCCGGTAGCGGTGCAGCACGGGACCCAGCGGGTTGGTGAGCTCGTAGCCCTTCGGCAGTTCCGGTGCCGATGCGTCGGCAAGCTGCTCGTAGTAGCGCCGGATGCACTCGAGAGTCAGATCCAGCCGATCCGCAATGCGCACGCGGATGCAGCCCTTGGCCTGGTTGACCGTCCACAGCCCGTTGATCTGGACGCCGGGGAACAGCACGAAGCAGCCCATGTCGTACAGCCGCCAGCCAACGTCGTGGATTGTTCCGTGACCTTGTTCCTGGAGAAGCTGCTCCGTCTCAGGCTTGAGGACCTGGACTTCCCTCCAGTGCTCCCAGGCGGGCACAGCAGCGTCGCTGGTGAGGACGATGCCATCGTCCGTCAGGAGGACCCCTCGGCGAGGCGAGGTGAGCTCGAGGCCAGTGCCGTCCGCCAGCCTCCTACTCCACAGGCACTGATGCCATCGCTGCAGGTTCCGGCTGTAGGTGTCAGGGTCGTTGCGGAAGTAGCCGGTCGTCGCCAGCTGGGGGTCCGGGGCGGATAGGCCGTCGGCATCAGCCCATTGGTGATGGGGGAACAGAGCTACTGGCATGTGCAGCACGCTATCGACGGCATGCGACAACGCGACTGGAACGTCTGCCTGTGGACGGCTGACGGCAGCAACTCACGGGGACCTTGCGGACGAGCTGCTAGTTCCGTCGCGGGTACGTGCCGACCTGTCCACTGGACATCAGGCGAGCTGCTGGGGTGCCACGCTGGGAGCCGGGTGGCCCCCAGCGTGGACCTCTCCGCTAGGCCGCTCTCGGCTGGTATGCCGGAGGTGGCAGTTCGGGTCCGAAGGCTGCGTCTTGCAGGTCTTCGGCTTGGTGGATGGCCCGTGACCAGGCCACGAGCGCTTCCCGGTCTTCGAGGTAGATCAGGACCCGGCCGACGCGGATGGACACGACGCCGTTGTCGCGTCCGGTGGTGTGGGCGTTTGCGGCGCTGACGCGGTAGTCCTGGAGTCCGGTCATGACGGCCTGGATGCCGATCTGGCACCTGGCGGTGTCGAGCCGCCGGCTGATCTTGTTGAAGGTGCGGCTCACCGATACTCCTTCTCGTCCCAGTCCTCCATGAGCGTCCGGCCGCTGGTCCGGTTGCCGGCGAAGGCGGGTTGGGTGCGTCCGCTATAGGCCGGGGCCTCGATGACACCCTCGACGGCCCGGCTGAAGACCAGGACGACGGCAGCGAGCTGCTGGGCCCGCTTGGTGGACATGACGGCAAGCTCGGGTTCCTGGTCTCGGTAGTGGTTGTAGACCAGGACGGCGGTAGCGGCGGTGGCCGCGATGCCGATGATCAACAGCATGGTGTTCCTCTCTGGACATGACGAAGGCCGCCCCGAACGGGACGGCCTGTTGGTGGTGCGGATGGTCAGCGCTTGCGCTTGGCGTTCGGGCTCCTCCGTGGCGCCGGGTAGCGCTGGAAGCTGCCCGAGGCCTCCGGCAGGTCCCGGAGTGACTCCTGGACCGGCTCGGTGGGTGAGCGGTGGTCGGCCAGGTCGACGATGTCCGCGTGGGCGTCGGTGAACAGCGGCCGGACCGGCGCGACGGACGGCGCCGCTGGCGGGGTGTCCTCCGGCGGCATCACCGGACCACTCGAGGCAGCCGCTGCTGTGGTCGCCTGCGGTGTCACGGGGTCTGGGCGGAGGCCGGTGGCCATCTTGACGGCCTCACGCCGCAGTCCGGCGGGCAGGACGAGCAGGTTCGCCAGGATCTTCCCGACGATGCTCCAGGGCCGGGGCAGGAACCGCCCCAGCGCCTCGGTCAGGACCCGGCCCTTCGCCCAAGTCCTGACGCCCTTCATCGCCACACCCTTGGGTGTGAGCAGCCCACCAGCGAGCTGAAGGGCGGGCAGGTAGCGGGTCTGCACTGCGGCCTTGACCGCATCGGCCTTGGCCTGGACCCACGCTGCTGCCCTGGCTCCGGGCCGACCGAAGAGCCGCAGCAGCCACGTCGTACCAGTGACCGCAACTCCAGCAGTGACGGCGACCGCCTTGGCGACGGCCCGTGCGGTCGTGACGATGACGACCTGCCCGAGGTGGGTGCTGAGCATCCACGCCAAGGCGGGCTTGACGCCGGCGATCCGGAGGCCCCGTCGGAGCAGGGTGATGCCGCCGAACAGCCACCCGCAGGCCCGCTTGACCTGGGTCAGAGCGGTGCCGACGTGGAGCTGGTCGAGCATGTTGGCGATGAATGCACCGCCCTTGCTGGCGTAGCGGGTCAGGACGTCCTGGGTGGCCAGGAACGCGCCCATCAGGTTCTTCTGACGTTGGATGTGCTCGGTGTTCGGGACAGCCCGTAGGGGCCTGTCCGGTGGGAACGCACTTGCTGTGGACATGCGTGATCTCCTTCAACAACGACGAAGACCGCCACCCCAAGACGGGATGACGGCGAGTGACGCTGCCCAGCAGGTGCCGGACAGTAAGAAGGCCCCACACCCTGATGGTGTGAGGCCCGGTCCTTCAGCGTCGGGGTCGTTTTGCCGGCCCTCTCGGGGCACGGTGATCTTCCCGCTGCTCCTACAAGTATACCGAATATAGTTGCGCCATGCAACTACTCTGTCCATTGCGTCGGCGAGAGCAGAGATCGCCCCAGACGCGCTCCCAGCGGGAACCGTGCTTGCGCCGAGGCCACGCGTGTGCGGAGGACTACTGCTGACCTGGCGGTGGCCGAGGCTCTGGCTGGCAAGAAAATAAGAACAATTATTGGATAAGGAGAGAGTTACTCCATCCTACTAATTCGACATTAACGGGATTTACTCGACATGGCGCTGTCCATGCCATTGATTGGGAGCCGAGCCCGGCCAACGTGGCCAGGCAAGGCGCGAAGGAAGTCCATGAACGAGTCCAAGCCAGCAGCCATCTACGCACCCTGCCTGTCCCCGGACGGGGCGGCAGCCCTCAAGCAGTTCCTGCTCGCGCAGGACCTGTACATCAGCGATCACACAGACGAGCAGCCTCACGATCTCAACCTGCCGGCACACCTGCGGCCCCAATTCGTGCGGCGCCTGATGCATCTGAGAGACGACTGGGCATCAACGCTTGTCATCGACCACCTGAGCAACCTCGGGCAGAGCTTGCCTGAGCAACTCGCCGTCCTGGGGTACCTCCTTGACCTCGACGTGCCCGTACTCATGGACGGGCGACCCCAAGGCAGCGACTACCAGTCTCGCGTCAAGGCTCTGTCGGGGAGCGAGAACTCGGAGATGTGGAAGGCACGAAGCGCGCTGGAAGCCTGGTCAGACCACAAGGACGGGGTGCTCATCCGTGCGTACGGAAGCCCGCTGCTCGCCGCCCAGGCCTTCCGGCCCGACACGGCCGCCTCAACTGACAGGTACTCCTACGGTGAGGCCTGCCTGCTCGCGGACTCGCTTGTACGTGAAGGCGTGAGCGTGAAGGCCATATCCCAGATGCTGCTGGTCGAGGGCTACCAGAACGAGCAGGGAAGGCACATCTGGTACTACGACAACGCGCAGCAGGCAGCCCTCGACACGACCGCGCAGCAGAGCGCGCTGGCCGGGCGAGAGTCGCGGGCCCAGCAACAAGTGGAGCTCGAGGCCTCCGTCTCGGGTCAACACCCCACATCCGGCTCGGCGACCGTCGATGGCGGCGAGCACCTGTGAACCTCGACGAGTTCCGTGCGCTCCACCGTGGCCAAGCGGCCCTGTCGTCGCTGGTCTGGACCGCTCATGCGCGCACGCGCACCTATGAACTTGGGTTCACAGCAGCCGAGGTCGAGCAGTGCGTGCTTCAGTCCGAGCAGAGCTATCCCTCACATCCCTCCTACGGACCAAACCGACGCACCTACCAGCGGAGCGACCTGGCCGTGATCTTGCACGAGCCCACGCGACGGGTCGTCACGGTCCTGTTGCGCACCTCGTGGCGCTGGGAACAGGGACATGACAGACGTACGGCGGCGTGAGTCAGGCGGATGCCACAAACTGCCGACTGGTGCGGACCGACTGGCTGGGCACGACCGAAGGGGCCACCAGCTGACCTTGTTCTCAGTAGGGTCGCGGCGTGACTGAGGACCTGAGGCTTGCTGCTGAGCAGCAGGCTCGGGCGCAGATCGACAAGCAGCTCACCTTGGCCGGTTGGTCGGTGGTGGACCGCAAGGACCTGAACCCGTTCGTGCCCAGTGCGGTCCGTGAGGTGATCATGAAAAGCGGCCACGGTCGCGCTGACTACCCCTCTACGTGAGCAAAGAAGTCGTCAGGGTCATCGAGGCCAAGCCTGAGGGCACGACCCTGTCAGGGGTGGAGTGCCAGTCCGCCATGTACGCCGCTGGCCTGCCAGCCACCGCGAGGGCACGGCTGGTCGGGGGCAAGGTCCCGTTCGTGTTCGAGG